>DKDF01000066.1:284-14448 GCA_002451755.1 Ruminococcaceae bacterium UBA6855 | reverse complement strand
TCGACTCGATAGCCGACCACGAGGTTGCAGACAATCTTTCGCGCCTGCTCGACTCCCTCGATGTTGAAGATCTTCTGCCAAAGACCATACTCTTCACGCTCAACCCCAAGGACAACTATGTTCTCGGCGCGATGCTCGGCAACTTCCAGAATTCGCAGGCGGCGTCGAAAATTCAGTTCGGCTCGGCGTGGTGGTTCAACGACAATATCGACGGCATGCGCGAGCAGATGAAAGCGCTCGCGAACACCGGCGTGCTCTCAAAGTTTGTCGGCATGGTGACGGATTCGCGCTCGTTCCTGTCCTATCCGCGCCACGAATATTTCCGCCGCATACTCTGCGATCTTATCGGCAGCATGGTTGAGCGCGGACTCTACCCCGCGGATATGGACACGCTCAAGAAGATAGTCTGCGACATCTCGTTCAACAACGCGAAGGAATATTTCGGCATATGAAAGTAAAACGCGGTTTATTTTACACCGCCTCGCATGAGTGGGTCGATTTCATGCCCGACGGCACGGCGCGGGTCGGAATATCAGACTTCGTGCCGCAAAAGCGCGGGAAGATATCTTTTCTGAATCTCTGCGACGAGGGCGAATATTATCAGTCCGGCGAGGTCATCGGCGACGCCGAGGCATTCAAGGGCGTTTGGGATATCTCCGCGCCGATAAGTGGTACTGTGCTGAGAATAAACGACGGCTTGCTCGACGACCCGCAGAGTATAAACAGCGACCCATACGGTTCATGGCTCGCCGAGTTCGGCGACGCCGAGCGAGGGGCTAAGCTCATGACGGCACAGGAATACTGCAAATATCTCGGGAAAGAAGCCGAAATGATATAATAAAATAAAGCCGGACGGAGAAAAATCCGTTCGGCTTTTGTTTTAGCTTAATTTTTCAAATCTCGAAATCCCGCTTCGTTGACCCGTCGGGTGACATATTCATCCGACAGATTGTAGACCAGCGTTCCGATTTTTGCGTATTCGTCGGAATCCTCGTCTCCGCAGAGCATCGCGAAGCCCTTTCCGATGTTTGCACTGATGTTGAACGCCTTTCTGACGGCGAGATAATATATTGAAAACGAAGCGCCCTCCATGACATTGTCGTAAAAGCCCTCGCTCAGGTCGTCGTACATGGCGTTTACCGCCTCGTTCGAGATGACCGGCGGCAGCAGGCGATGGAGAGTCAGCTGCGCGGTGAACAGCATGAGCACACGCGCCTGATAGAGTACATTTGACGGAAGCTCCTGCGGGTCGACTCCGCCTTTTGCCTTTATGTCTATTCCGCCGAGTTTCGCCGCATTTTCGGGCGTGAACTGCGCGAGACTCCTGCCGAGCTTGCGTGCGCGGCGAAGATTGCCGTTTGAGCGCTGGGCATCAAGCTCCTGCACCGCGTGCAGTATATCCTGGCTGAGGTCGGCTGATTCCTCAGCCTGTTCTTTCTTTTCGTTTGACGGATGGAATACTTTGATATCCTTATCCTCTTCGGGACGCATTGCGATCCCTCCTAACTTATTTGGCGCGCTTTTTGAGCATCGTCTTGTAGTCGCTGAGCGCCTTGAAATCGGCGGCGGGCGTAGCAAAATCGCCGACGCTGACGGTGCCTTTGTTATACATTCCGCTGAAGTCCGAGCCGCCTATTGCGAGGAGCTTGTGAGTCCTTGCGTAGTCGAGCATATCGTTCTGCTGCTCTTCGCTGCTCGACGGGCACCAGACCTCGATGCCGTCGATGCCGTATTTTGCATATCGGTCAAGCCCGGGCACGCTGTTATATTTATACGGGTGGGCGAGGACAGCTATGCCTCCCGCGCCGTGAATGGCGTCGATAACTTCTTTTACGCCGACGAACTTCGGCTCGACTATAATATTTTTCGGGCTGTCGGGGCTGAAGAGTTCGTTATATATATCGCCGTGAAAATCCTGAGTGATGCCGCACTCGACGAGCGCGTGCATAATGTGCTCCTCGAAGATTCCTGTCGAACCGGCGGCGCATTTCATGACAAGCTCGGCGGAGATAGGATAACGCTGAGCCGCCTTGAGAATCATATACTGCCCTGCTTTTTTGCGCGCGGCGTTGTTCTTGTGGCAGAGCTCCTCGAGCCTGTCCGGACTGTCGCAGAAGTAACCGAGAATATGTACCTGACGACCGGTTTCGGCATCCGATGCGGACAGCTCAACGCCGGGGACAACGGTCACTCCGCGTCTTGCGGCGATGATTCTGCCGCGGACTGAACCCGCCTGGCAGTCATGGTCTGTGATAGAAATGGTATCGACGCCGCGTTTTTTTGCGAGCATAATAAGATCGTCAATACCCATGGAACTGTTTGATAACTTCGTGTGACAGTGTAGATCAACTGACAAAATAAATCCTCCCTTGGAAATAAGACCCGGCAATGACCAAAGCCGCATTGTCAACGAAAGTAAACCGTGTATATACGATTGCGGCGCACGGGTCTGTGCGTGTATCTAAAGCGCATAATCCCTCAATATATCTTTTATTATACTCTTTTTTGCCGATTTCTGCAAGCGGATTTCGAGATTTTATTTTCCGGTAATCATGCGCTAACCGAAAAATAACACCTAAAAAGCATCATAGCAAAAAATATGCAAAGATATTCCGCAGAAAAACGAAATGATTTCGGGATGTAAAATTCAAGCTGCTTTGCATAGTCGGGCGGGATATGGTATAATCAACAAAGAATCCAAAAGGGAGGGCGAACGCTTGGAGCGCATATTTATAGGTATGAGCGGCGGAGTCGACAGCTCCGTTGCTGCGGCTCTGCTCAAAGAGCGCGGATATGATGTCGTGGGCGTGACCCTGCGTCTGAAGCCCGGCGACGGCGCAGACCAAGACATTGAGGACGCGAAAAATGTGGCGAAGGCTCTTGAAATAGAGCACTGCGTGCTCGACCTGCGCGGCGAGTTCAAAGAAAAGGTCATGGACTATTTTGCCGCCGAATATCTGCGCGGAGCGACTCCGAACCCCTGCGTCGTCTGCAACAGAGAGATAAAATTCGGCGCGATGCTCAGGTTCGCCCTCGAAAACGGCGGCGATTATGTAGCGACGGGGCACTATGCCTCGCTCGACAAGAGCGGCGAACACACAAAACTCCTGCGCTCGGACAGCGCAAAAGATCAGAGCTATTTTCTCTGCATGCTTTCGGAGTTTCAGCTCGCCCACGCGATGTTCCCGATAGACGGGATGGAGAAGAGCGCTATCCGCGCCCTTGCGGAGAAATTTTCTCTGCCGGTCGCGCAGAAAAAGGACAGCCAGGAGGTCTGCTTCATCCCCGACAACGACTATTCATCTTTTATCCGCTCGCACGGGTTCAAAGACATGGGCGAGGGCAATTTTCTCGACATTCACGGCAATGTTATCGGCAGACACAAGGGCATAATGAACTACACCGTCGGTCAGCGCAAGGGACTCGGGGCGTTCGGACGCCCGATGTTCGTCACGCGCATCGTGCCGGAGCAAAACGCGGTTATCCTCGGCGAGAACGGCGCGCAGTATGCAAAGGAATTTACGGTCGAAAGCGTAAACGCGATAAGCACGCGGATGAGCGGCAGCTTCGACTGCGATGTCAAGATAAGATTCAGAGCCCCCGCGGCGCCGGCTCATGTTGAATTTGACTCCGAAAATACGGCACGCGTCACATTTTCTGAGCCGCAGAGATCGGTCACTCCCGGGCAGTTTGCGGCGTTTTATATCGGCAGCGAAGTGATAGGCGGCGCAAAAATCGCAGGGGTTGAAACACAGCGAATTTTGTGATATAATATAACATAAAGGGAAAATAAAGGGAGGAAAGAGGGAAAATGCCGGATTCGCTCATAACAAAAAGGGCGCTCGCTTCGTCGCTCAAGGAACTGATGAAGACCCAGCCCCTGACGAAGATAAGCGTCGGAGACATATGTGAAAAATGCGGGATGAACCGCAAGAGTTTTTACTATCATTTCTGCGACAAATATGATCTTGTCAACTGGATATTCGACACGGAGTTCAGCGAGATTCGCAACCGACCGGATCATATTGCGAATTTTGAAGAGCTGTGCGAATATTTTTATGCCGACCGTGAGTTTTACCGTAACGCACTTCGGATAACCGGGCAGAACTCATTCAGGGACTATTTTCGCATGCAGATACACCCGGTGCTCAAGGAGCTTGTCGGCAATCTTTTTGACAGCGAAGAGGACACGGAATTTCTCGTGACATTCCTCGCCGACGGCACGGTCTCGGCGCTTATCCGCTGGCTCAACGGCTCCGACCCGGAGCCGCCGGAGGAGATGGCGCGCAGAGTCAGGCGCACCATGATTGCGATATCTCAGGCGATCGTCACAACATACGAGGAAGAAGAAAGAAAAGCAGGGAAAGAATAACAAAAAGCGGAGACTGAAACAGCCTCCGCTTTTATTTTATTTTTTCAGTATATCTGCACTTGGGATAACCCGAGCACCCATAAAAATCGCCGTATTGCCCATGCCTTAGCACGAGCGGTTTCTTGCAGTACGGGCAGACATGGTTCTCCCTTTCGGTCTGCACCTTCTGCCGATACGCCTTCACATCCTCCTTGTGCGCTCTTCGGGCTTCTTTTCCCCGTTCCTGATTTTCCTTGATATAATCATATATTTTTCTCGTATCCGCCGGGCAAAGCTTAGTTTCATTCGCTTCCAAAAACATCTTCATCGCCCTGTTCATGGCGGGTAAGCTTGTGCAGACGACCGTATCAACTTTGTCGGATCTGTTCACATTAGACATCTTGCAGTCGTCACACAGAATCAGCACAAGAGAGTAAAACTCGACTTCGGCAAAATCAGGAAGCATCTTTCTGAGATATTCCACATGCTTTTTGTTTTGCATAATCGGATTGTAGAAATCATACCTGTGTCCGCCAAGGTAATACTGCCAATCCCGTTTTCGACCGTCACCATATATTTTAGCACCGTTAAAAGTCTTCACTTCTACGACATATATTCCGCTCGCAGCAATTATTATCAAGTCTATCTGGGATTTATGCTCGTCTTTTCCGTCGATAAACACATCATGCAGAACATATGCGTTTGAGAACACTGTCTTGCTGTAATAGGCGGCGAGCCGTTCGCCAAAGCCGCCCTTGATAGCCTTGAGGTCGGGAAGTTTTTCAATCAAACTCATTTTTTCACATTTCCAAGCAATCTTTCAAGCTCTTCGAGTTCATCGGGAGTCAGGCGGGATTTATCTATAAGCACGACATTGTTATCAATGCGCACGAGATAGATATATCCGTCCTGCTCGCCCCATCGATCGAAAGCCGACCAGTTGTTTTTGCCTGTGCCGAGCGGCGAAGTTATCGCCACGCCGTCATCGTCAATGACATATTCCAGAGTTCCGCCCGAAGTCGCATTGTTTTTCTTTTTTATAACCTTTTGCATTATGCTGAGCTGAAACTTTTTGGAAAATAAAATTATCAGCAGAAAAAGCACCGCAAAACCGAGCATCAGGAATCCGTAGCCGACAACACCGCGCGTGAACATCCACACAGCAAACGCCGCATATATGACACAGAGAACTGCCGAAACTGCGGAAGCTACCCTGCGCCTTTTCAGATTGTTCGGCGTGTTGAGCGAAATTTCCGCGAGGACTTTCTGCTCCTTTTCGCCGACTTCGGTCTTGTATCTTACCATGTTTTCATCCCTTATTTAAGCTTATGCACAAAAAGACCGCTGAGCAGCTTCGGCTCGAACCAGGTCGATTTCGGCGGCATTATCTTGCCCGCGTCGGCTATGTCCATAAGGTCGTCAACAGTCGTCGGGAACATCGAAAATGCGAGGCACATGTCGCTCTGTGCCCGGCGCTCAAGCTCCTTGAGGCCGCGTATGCCGCCGACGAAGTCAATTCTCTTGTCTGTGCGCGGATCGTCTATCCCGAGCACTGGAGAGATAAGATTCTGCTGAAGTATCGAAACATCGAGCGCCGCGACCGGGTCTGACGCATCGAAAGTGCCGTCCTTTGCAGTGAGCTTGTACCACTTCCCGCCGAGATACATCCCGAAGGTGTGCTTCTCCTGCGGCTTATAAGGCGACTCGGGCGCGGATTCGACGGTAAAGCTTTCGCCTATTTTTGCTATAAATTCGTCCCGGGTCAGACCGTTTAGGTCTTTTATAACTCTGTTGTAGTCCATTATCGCGAGTTCGCTCTGCGCGAACAGCACGGCGAGGAAGAAATTGAACTCCTCATTTCCGGTATAACCGGGGTTCTGTTCCCTGCGCTTTTTGCCGACCTTGACCGCCGAGGCGGCGCGGTGATGACCGTCCGCGATATAGAGCGAATCGATGCCCGCGAAGAGAGACGAAAGTTTCTTTATCGTCTCGGGGCAGTCGATGACCCAGACCGTCTGGGCGACGCCGTCGGAGACAAAATCATAGACCGGCTCATGCTCCGCCTGCCACGCCTTGACGATATCGCCGACCGTGGCGTTGTCCCTGTAAGTAAGGAAGATAGGACCTGTGTTTGCGTCGCAATAATCGACATGATTTATTCTGTCCTGCTCCTTGTCGGCGCGGGTCAGTTCATGCTTCTTTATGACATTGTTCATATAGTCGTCTATCGACACGCAGCCGACGAGACCCGTCTGGCTTCTGCCGTCCATTATCTGACGGTATATGTACATACAATCCGACTTGTCCTGCTTGCAGATGTCGTCGGTTTCGAGCTTTTGGAGATTCTCCGCCGCCTTGTTGTAGACAGCTTCGGAATAGAGTTCCGTGCCGACGGGCAGATCGACCTCCGCCTTGTCGACATGGAGGAACGAGTAGGGATTGCCCTTTACCATCTCGCGGGCTTCGTCGCTGTTCATAACATCATAGGGAAGAGCCGCAACACGCGATGCATATTCGGGGAGCGGTCTTACTGCCCTGAAGGGCTTGAATACTGCCATAATGAGACTTCCTTTCTTCGGCGCGCCGCGCGGGCGAAGCCCGCGCAGTGCGAGCCGCAGGCTCGCGCGGCGCCGTGAAACGGCGCCGGCGCGCCATAGCCTGAAATTACATCTTGCCTGTCTTTTTGCCGCCGAGCTTTATGCCCGAGAGCACATTGGTATCGAATGAATAGGTTATCGACTCGCGCTCGCGTTCGCGCTTCATGGCGAGCGATATCATCTCGTCGATAAGCTCGGTATACTTGACCCCCAGAGGCTCCCAGAGATAGAACGAGAGAGAGCCGGGAATCGTGTTTATCTCGTTGAGCCAGACCTTGCCGGTCGAGGCGTCGATCATGAAATCTATACGCGACACGCCGCTGCAGCCGAGCACTCTGAACGCCTGGACTGCCATCTCGCGTATCTCATTTTCAGTCTCTTTCGGAATATCGGCGGGAATTCTGCGCTGAGTCGATGCCATGCCCTTTGAGCCGGATTTCGAAGCATTGCCGATATATTTATCTTCATAGCTCAGGATATCCGTCGCATTGAGCGGCTCTTCGCAGACGGAAGCGCGCGCCGAATGTCTGTCGCCGAGGACGGAGCAGTTTATCTCTCGCAGATTCTCTATCGCGGGCTCGACAAGGACTCTGTCCGCATAGTCGAACGCGTTCGAGAGCGAATTTTCAAGTCCGTCGGTGTCATGCGCCTTGCTGATGCCGATGCTCGAGCCGAGGTTTATCGGCTTGACGATAACAGGATAGCTGAATCTCTTCTCGATATCTGCAATTATCTTTTCGGGATCTGCGTCATAGTCCTCCGCGTCGACACAAACACAGTCGAGCACGGGGATGCCGTTATCTTTGAAGACGGTCTTCATAACATATTTATCCATTCCGACCGCTGACGAGATAACGTCGCAGCCGACATACGGAAGATTGAGCATCTGGAGATAGCCCTGCAAAGTGCCGTCCTCGACATTCGTGCCGTGGACTATCGGGAACGCGACATCGATATAATCAATAACATCCTTTGCAAAAGCCTTGTGCGGATATCTGACTATCAGCGTGCGGTCGCCGTCGTTGACGAGATTCACGCGCGTGCTCTCCGCGATAAGCGCATTGATATTTTTATAAGCTTCAATCTCGCCGATATGTTCGCCGACATACATCTCGTTGTTCTTTGTGATATAGATCGGGATAACATCGTATTTGTCTTTATCCACCGCGTGGATCGCCTGGATGGCGGAAATGACGGAAATCTCATGCTCAACGCTTCTGCCGCCGAACATGACTGCAAGCTTTATCTTCATAGGAATACCCCCATTAATAATTGTCGGGAAGGTCGTTTTCGAGCAGGACGATCTTCTTTTTATCCGTTCTTATCGCGCCGACCTTTGCGAGAGCATCGCCGAGCGCGGGAGACACAAATATGTGCGACTCGTCAAAGCCTGCCTCGACAAGACCTTTGTATATGCTCTTCGTCTGCCTCTCGCCGACGAGGGCAACATAGTCGCAGACTGCGGCGGCGTTTCTGCCGAATTCGCAGTTGTATTCCTCCTGCTTGTCGCCGAGTTCGACCATGCCGGGCGTAACGAGAATCTTCTCGCCCTCGAAGAAGCTCAGAGTCTCAAGCGCCGCTTTAGTGCCGCTCGGGTTTGAGTTATACGAGTCATCTATAAGCGTCATGCCGACGCGCTTTGAAAGCTCGAGGCGGTGCGGTACGGATTCAAGGCGGCGCACCTGCGGGCGCAGCTCGGCGAGCGAGATGCCCAGCTCATGCGAAACCGCTATCGCGCCGAGGATATTCAGGCAGTTGTGGGTGCCTATGAGCTTTGTCGTGAACTCCTCTTTTTCGCCGTCGGGCGTTGTGACTTCAAAAGTAGTGCCCTTGTCGCCGACGCTGATAAGCTTCGCTTTATACTTGCTGTCGGAATTGAGTCCGTAGGTTATCGCGCCGTCGGGCGCTCTTTCGGCTATATATTCATTGTCGCCGTTCAAAAACAGCATGCCGTCCTTCGGCAGTGCATCGGCGAGCTCGAACTTCGTGTTGATAACATTCTGAAGAGATTTGAAGCTCTCGAGATGCTGAGGTCCTATCGAGGTTATTATGCCGTGCTTCGGGTGGACTATATCGCACAGTTCTTTTATATCGCCTACATATTTCGCGCCCATCTCGCAGATGAATATTTCATGCGTCGCTCTGAGCGAGCCGCGCACGGTCTTGACGACGCCCATGGGAGTGTTGTAGCTCTCGGGGGTCATGAGGACATTGTATTTCGCTTTGAGAAGAGTGTTGAGATAGAACTTGACGCTCGTTTTGCCGTAGCTTCCGGTGACGCCGATAACCGTAAGATTCGGGCAGGCGGCGAGCATCTTTTTCGCGTCGTTCGTGTAATATCTGTTTATCGAAAGCTCGATAGGCTTATTGATAATATTGGCGAGGATTATAACAAACGGCGAAGCTGCGGCGACAAGACCGACGACAAGCGCCGTTATGCGTCCGGACGCGAACACCGCGAGCAGGACGGTCATTGCAGCATAAAGCACCGCGACGGTGACGAGCATACGCTTGACTCTGGGGGTATATTTCAGCGGTTTCTTCGCTTTCTTCGGCTTATAGAACGGGCACGCGAGCAAAATGAACACGGCGCAGACTATCATGCCGGCATTCTTTCCGCAGATAACGCCGACAATCGCTCCGATAAGCGGCAGAGCGAGCGGCACTACCTTGCCGCGGTTCTTGAGCATCCAGTGCCACTGATCGTCGGCGCGGTATGAATTCAGCTGGAACATATGCATATAAAACAGCGTCGAGAGCACTGCGAACAGCCAGAACGCCGCAAAGATAAGCACCTCGGAAAATATCGTCATTTAAAAGATCAATCCTTTCGCAAAAGCTGTCGTGTCGGTCAGTCTATCTCCATGAACGAGGCGAGCACCTTGTTGAAGGTGAACTGCTGTTCAAGGAACGAATAGTGTCCGCAGTTCTTGAGGGTAACGAGTCCGGCGTCGGGCATGAGCTGCTCCATCAGTTTCGCGTCGCTCAGCGGAGTTGCGTCGTCGTTCTCGCCCCATACCAGCAGAACGGGCATCTTCATATTCGGCATATATTCCACGAGGTCCTCGTTGACCACATTGACGAGTGTTTGGCGCATAACAGGCGTTGCGCTGTTATAATCGGCTGAACCGTGGCTGCGGCGGAACTCCTCGAGCGCGTCGGGGAACAGCGCCTTTACGGGCGCGGCTTCAAGAATCTTTCTGCCTATTTTATAGTTGCGCTGTCTTATTTTCTGCGCCGCCGTCTTTTTCGGCTTGACTCCCGCCGAGTCGACCAGAATGACCTTTTCGATCTCAAACGGCAAATCGCGGCTCGCCATTTTTATGATGACCCTGCCGCCGAACGAGTGACCGAGGAAAGTCACCTTCTTCGGCGCGAACGGCTCAAGAAATTTCAGCACGAAATCGACATAATCATCGACGCGCCAGGGCTCCTTCGGCTCATCGGACAGCCCGAAGCCGGGCATATCGGGCGCGACAACATGATATTTGTGCGCGAGCAGTTCGGACATATTCTCAAAAAGCTCTATGTTCGACCCCCAGCCGTGCAGCAGAACCACAAGCTCGCCCGAGCCTTTGTCCATGTAGTTTATTTTCAGCGAATCAACAGTTGTCTGCAACAAAAACACTCCTAAAGCAGTAGTGACATCGTGTTGCGCCCGACAGGGACAAACCGCCCGATAAACGGCTGATTTCCCGTCATTTTGCACCCTCAAGGCTTGAAATACGCCAGTATATCTGCGCCTTGTCGGGCACATCTGACGAAAAATCCGCTCGTTTTCGGGTGCGCAGCAGTTTTGAAGCAAAAAAATTGCTTCAAAACCGATTTGTCCCTGCCGGGTGCAACACTTAATGCCAGTATAATCCTTTATATTATAGCACAGCAAAACCGAAAATTCTATCATATTTTGAGGTTTATTTTGAGCCGCAAAGCAAAAGCACCGCCGCCTGCAGCAAGCCACAGGCGGCGGCACTTATATAGGAGATTGTAGGTGTCGGATTATTTGCCGAAGAGCTTTTTGAAGAGGTTGATTATCGCGCGGAAAGGAGCGAGGATAACATTGAGTATCTTCTTGAAGATGCTGTCTTTTTTCGAAACCTGTGCCACCGCATAAAGACTAAAGTGATCGGTTTCGGCAACCAGATAGTCATTCTCGCGTTTTGTCTCGAGTTTTGTCCACTTCCCATTTGATTCCTGTCTCAAAATATAGCTATTATCGGGATCATAATCGTCAGGCAACGGCAAATAAATTTTCACAGAGCCACTTGGCTGCACTTTTTCGTTGTCTCTTGTGAAATACACATTGTATATTTGCGATTTTTCGATAACTTCATTTCTGCTGAGATTCACTGTTATCGTTGAAGTGTCAATGATTTTGAAAGCCTGCATAACGGTTTTTAAATCGACATTATTCTGCGTATCTATCTTTACGCCATTCATTGTTGATGTTGTACCGTTTCTCGGGGCATTCACATATATAGATGTGTTTTTATATGATTTAACAAAGCTGCATGAAAAATCGAGATACGACACGCCGGAATTAATAGTGAATATAGCACTGAGCCACTTTCCGGGAGTAGAAAGAAATGAAAGTATAACATTTTCTGCAACAGATATTCCAACAGCCTTGAGACTGCTTGAAATAAATGATTTCATATCAATATTGGCTGCCCGTGCCAAAACATTGTTGGTAGAAGCTACCATGTCGTCTATCTGATCATAGGACTTTGCCTTCATATTTTGTTCGGCTATATCCTTGAGAAGATCTTCCATTACATCTCCTGCTTTATCTCTTGGCATGGATTTGATTGTTTTCATTATTGCCTCGGCAGCAGTTTTGGAAGCTACATTCGATTTATCAACCACATTTATGCCAGCCATACTCGTTATGACCCCTGCGGCTGAAAGCGTTCCGGAAACAGCAAAATTCACTATATTATACAGATACGCTATTGCAGACTCCTCAGAATTGTTTGTTATCTGCATATACCCGCCTTTTGGCACAATGATACCGTCTATAGCTGTTTTCTGAGCAAGATTTCCGTTGGTGTATAATGTGTATTTTCTGAAAAGGTTTGCCGTTTGTCCGGGAAAATAGTACATCGACTCTAAAACATCCCATAAGCCGGTTTCATAACAGTCAAAGCGGTCTATCATCCTGTAGTCACAAACAGAGCCGTCTTCATAATAAGTAACCACTGCGCCATAGATGTTTTTTGTATTATAAACACTCATCGACACTTTGTAATTACCGTTTGAGAGTTTTGTGCTTGTCATTCCGTCAACAATAAGTCCGCCGTGACCATAAAAATTGGTAACATGATTCTTTAGAATATCCGTTCGCCGTGGAACGGTGTTCAGGTCAAACGCATTAATTTGTGCCACTGCATTCAGGCTATAGTAAAGAATTTCTCCGGTCGACTTCTCTGTTACCGTCAATGTCGTCGTTCCAGCTTTTTTTGCAGTAAGCTTAACAACAACACAATCTTTTTTATTTTTGACAGAGCTTTCGAAAATTTCCGGATTCTCTACCACAATACTTATATTCGGTTTTTTCGAAGCATTTGCGTCGCTCTTCAATTTAAAAGTGATTTCTATGCTGTCTCCAACAGAAACCGAGGTTGAATCAGTGTTTATTGTGGAGATTAGGGTTGATTCACTTTTAGAGCCACATAACTCTAAATTTGAAATTTTTATAGCGGGACGAACTCCATAGTAAGTATGGCGAACATCCCAGTCGTAGTCGAGGTTGCCATCGCTGACGACAACGCATGCATAGTCAGAACCTTCGCCAGCGGATCGCAAACGCTGAATCGAGTATTCGTTCGACGAGCCGACCCACAATCCCTGACATTTTGCATAATCGGTGCCCTTCGCTTGGCGGGTAGAGCTTGAACGCGTATTTGCTGTGAAGCCGTATGCGGTGTTTTGCATCTCGCTCCAAGAGAGTAGGAAAACCTTGTCGTAGGTGGTCTCGCTGTCGTATTCACTGTATGAAGTCGAATATGCTTTATTATCTAATTCGGAGGTCAAAATGCTCGCCTTCTGCGACGAGGAAAACGCGGTGTTATAGAAATCATCGTTGAGCCACGCTCTGATGCTGCTTGTGGCATAATCGTTGGCGTAGTGGGTATGCGCTGCGTCATTCCAGTAGGCCGTGTATCCATACGGATCTCTTTCGTAGCTGTACGCCGTGTCACTGTAAGCCTGAGAGTCGATTATGCTCTCACAAATGGCAAGACCCGTCGAGTGGTCGAGTACGCGCCATTTCAGAGACTCATATTTAAAATAGTATGTATTGTTTGTAGTATAACCGTTATTATCCTGATATGAATTGCCGGAAGAGAACACGGCGCTTGTCCTATACGGTCTGTACTGAGAAAAGGTGACGGCACGATATTTTGTGCCGTTATATGTAAAGTCGGCATATTCCATCCAATCTCCCTGAACCATGATGTCATAGCTACCGTTGCCGCTGTAATAGCCATAGCTGACCCATTTTTTTGAAGCTTTATTGAGGGCGGAAACAAGCGACGAATCCGTGACCTTGCTCTGCGGATAAGAGCCGAATTCGATGATATCACCAACTTTGTAAGTTTTCCCCTCCGCCTCGGCTTTGGGTGCGAAAAGGCTTGCCCAATCTACGCCGGCAAGCTCGCTTATCGGCGCGACGCCGAGCACCATGATGAGCGCGAGAGTCAGCGCCAAAAGCGACTTAAAAATGTTTTTCCGTTTTGTTTTCATCTTTTATTGCCTCCATTTTATTTTTTACGGCATTGCCGTTTTATACCTTGGTTGTGGGGGTGCGTTTTTTATCACCGCACCATGCCGATTCAATTCGGGTCGTAGGGACGGGGCTCGCCCCCGTCCGCACAGGTCTGCTGAAACTTTGTATCGGCTTCGCCGATATCGGACAGCCGCAAGGGCTGTCCCTACGGGGTGCAGGTCAATAAATTTTGTGCGGATTTCGCGGGCGGATGATATCCGCTCATATTGCGAACTTTTTCACTATTCACTTTGCGGGCGGATAATATCCGCCCCTACTTACTTTGAGCGAAGCGAAATCAACCCCTCAGTCGCTTCGCGACAGCTCCCCTGCAGGGGAGCCTATGCCGGTGGATTTTGTGCGAGCTGTCGCAAATTCGGTTGTAGGGGTCGGCGACTCGACGACCCTTTGACGCGCAAGCGTCACGATGTTTTGATATAAGTGCAGCAA
>DKDF01000066.1:0-187 GCA_002451755.1 Ruminococcaceae bacterium UBA6855 | reverse complement strand
GCAGGCGAACGAAGTTCGCCCCTACGGTCGGTGGGATGAAATTTTACGAAGATTTTATGCCGCCGTCGGCGGCAGCGGTGCGTCGGGTCGCCGCACCCTACGGATTGCGGGTCAATAATTTTGTGCGGATTTCGCGGGCTAACCCTCAGTCTTGGCTTCGCCAATCCAGCTCCCCTGCAGGGGAGCC
>DKDF01000067.1 GCA_002451755.1 Ruminococcaceae bacterium UBA6855 | reverse complement strand
TGGCTGACCGCCTGTTCGCTCGAACCGGCGCAGAGTATGAGCACCATGAATATCCAAAAAGCCTTTGTTTTGAGCATATCTTTTATCGAGAGCTTCTCCTCGTCATCGCCGACTACGGGCGCTATGGGCACGCGGGTAAACATAACGGCGTTGACTATCGGGAGAATCGCCCATATCAGAGACATTATCTTCCAGTTCGCCGTCGAAAACAGCGCAAAGAACAGGGTCGATATGCCGACCGCCGCGACGCTGCCCCAGCAATAAAATGAATGGAGCAGGCAGAGCAGCTGATTTGAATTTGCCGAGGGGCAGGAATTGACAATAGGATTTATCGTGATATCCAAAAGACCCGCTCCGACCGCGTAGCAGAACACCGAGATAAGCAGTCCCGCGAAAGCCGAGGGCAGTATCTCCGGCAGGATCGTCATAAATATAAGACCAGTCGCGCACATCGCATGTGCGAGCACCGTCGAAGCGCGGTAGCCGATGCGGTCAACGAACAGCACGGCGGTCAGATCGACGAATATCTGAATAAAAAAGTTCGCGGTAATCAAAACGGTTATCTTTGAAAGCTCGATGCCGTACTGCGCCTGAAAGGTCAAAAACAGCAGCGGCGCGAAATTGTTGACGACCGCCTGCACGACGAACGCCGTGAAGCTCGCCATAACAGTATGTTTATATCCTATCTTTTTCATTTTCGCTCCCCCAACAGAGAATTGCACACAAAAGGCATTTTAGCACAAAGCGGAAGTTAAATCCATAGATTTTGAAAAAAGGGCAAGGTGCTCAAAAATTGCAGAAATGCGGCGGCGAGTTAGGTCATAAATGCAGACAAAAAGCGAACCGCCGGACGGGAGTCCGACGGCAGCTATCAGAGATGTGCAGTTTTCGGTATTAAAAGGAGCGGCGCACAGACCGGACGCCGCCCCCGCGAATTCCCCGCCGGGAAGTTAATTTAATTTTTGAAAGGGATGGTCTGCTTGGCGGGGATGGGAATTATTTGCCGCTTATAACAAACAGAAATCAAACCGCGTTTCGAAATTTTGTAATTTCTCGCTGAACGAACAAATCTCTAAAAAGTCATAGACATCTGCTCACAGCGGAGATGTTTGTTGCATAGCAAATCGTCAAACATGTTATAAAAGCCGCAAAAAAGTAGTAAATAAAATTAATATCTGCCCCTACGCTTGGTGTTTATCAACATAAAAATGACAATCTTATCGGACGGTCGATAAATTTATTTAGATATACCAAAACCAACCAAACATAACGATGATAATGAACCATTGTATGAAGGAGTAGCCAACAGTAACACTACATGTGTCTGTTACACTGTTGCCGTAGTTATCGGTAACAGTGCAAGTGATTGTTGCATTTCCTTTCTTCACACCATGGATTTTTCCATTATCGTCAACGGTTGCAATTTCGATGTCAGAACTATCATACTCGACCGTGTAATTTGCTCCATTATCGGCAATAATTTCCGGACAAAGCATATAAGTTGATTTATAATTAAGTTTTACGCTATCTTCAATTTTCACACTCTTAACAGTTGCTTTCGATTCAGGAATCTTTATCCAGTGAGCATAAACAGTTGTGCTTGCCGTTATTTTTGTTGAGTCAGTAATTTTCGTTCCGTTGCTTGCAGCGGTATACCAACCGTCAAAATAATATCCCGAACGTGTAGGTATTGGAAGCGTACCAACCGACGGATCGGAATACTGAGCGTAAAGTGTTACATTAGCGTTTGCACTGTAAGTGGCTCCTGCATTATATGCCGTTCCGCTACCATTTGCCGCCGTGTTCCAATTTACGAAAGTTTGTAAAACCTTTTTATTTAAAGGCGAAACACTACCGCCATTCGCATCATAAGTAACAGTAAAACTTTTGCCTATTGGTTTAGTTGAGCTCAATGTCAGATTTGAACCGTGAGTCTTTGTCTGGCTTACGACCAAGCCTGTTCCCCCATTTGCATTATACGAAACGGTATAGGTGTCCACCGTCCAGTGAGCATAAATGGTTGTGTTTGCCATTATTTTTGTTGAGTCGGTAATTTTTGTTCCGTTACTTGCAGCGGTGTACCAACCGTCAAAGTGATACCCTGAACGTGTGGGTGTCGGGAGCGGACCAATCGACGGATTGGAATACTGAGCGTAAAGTGTTACATTGGCGTTTGCACTGTAGGCGGCTCCTGCATTATATGCCGTTCCGCTACCATTTGCCGCCGTGTTCCAATTCACGAAAGTCTGTGAAAACCTTTTAGTTGAAAGAGAAGCGCTGCCACCATTTGCATTATAAGTAACGGTGAAGCTTTTGCCTATTGGTTTGGTTGTGTTAAGCTTAATGGTTTCACCATAATATTTATTTTGACTGTTGTATCCTGACACATTATATTTCACTTCATATTTACCAACAACAAAATGAACTCTCTCACTTATACAGCTTCCGATATCATTCCAAGCCTCGACAAGAGCTTCATAATCCCCTGGCTGTGAAAATGAGATATTAAAAGAGTTCCCAACACGTTGATGATATTCTGATGATCCGTCTGGTTTATAAATCCATATTGTATTACAATCTCCACGAGCCGCTGTATTAAAAGTAAATTGTATATTTTCGTTAAAATCAAAGTTATTTTTATTAACAGTAATATACGAATATTGCGGCTTTCCAACATACCAGCTTGTTCTCTCACTGGTTGCATATCCCACGCCGTTCCAAGTCTGCACAAGAGCCTCAAAATATCCTGACATTCCAAAAGCAAGTTGATATGAGCTACCGACATCTTTATATGTCAAAACACTGCCATCAGGACAATAAACCCACAAATTATTTAAGTTTCCATCTGCTTCAAATGAAAAATTTACTATTTCGTCGACAGCATAATTTATTTTATCCGTTGTAATTTTGGCATATTGGGGTGCTATTTCAGGTGTTCCAGTATAGTTAGGAACGCCAAAATAAAAATTACTGATTTTTCTGCGATTTGATACTACGCTTGTTCCTTCACTACTGCCCGTGTTATTTGAATTTCCCTCTATAGTGTAAAAATAATCACCATCAACATAGTATACTAAACCAACATGGCTCCATGATTTTGTGAAAAACAAATCACCTTTTTGTGGAGTATATGATGCTCCGTCGTAGTACGGAATATTAAAATATTGTGCATCAGGGGCAGCAACGGCTGAATTTTTTAATACTGATGTCGGGATTCCTGCCTGACGAGCACACCAACTTATAAACATAGCACACCAAGGCTGATTCGGCAAACCGTACCATGTACCGTATTTCGTTGCGTTGTTTGCACCCTCTCTATAGCCCAATTGGGTTTTTGCAACACCGATAATATCATCTCGCTGATTGCCTGTATTGGTATATGTGTTTTCATAAGCTGCACTTGCACTCATCGGCATAACTCCGACCATCATAGTCAACGCCAGAACAAGCGCCAAAAGCCCGCTGAAAATTTTACTGCTTTTACTTTTCATTCTCATTGTTTTGTGGTAAAATACCACCGTCTCCTTGTCATATTTACGCTCACTTCAAGGGACATCAGTTCGCGGAGAGCCGAACGAGCGTATAGACGCAAGCTCTTCTGCGAACGACCGGGGAACAGTGCCTGCCCGCACTGTTCTCCTTTTTTGTAAAGCACGGGTTAACCGAATCCGACTTTACAAACCAAATTGCTGCATAAATCACCCTCTATTCAATTATTCTATATATCACGAACAGCGCAGCTGCCCGATATATGCCGATTGTTTTTTCTTCGTGCCGTCGGCGGCGTGCGTCGGGTCGCCGCAGTCCACGAGGTGCGGGTCAATAAATTTTGTGCAGATTTCGCGGGCTAACCCCTCAGTCTTGGCTTCGCCAATCCAGCTCCCCTGCAGGGGAACCTATGGCGGCGTGAATTTGTGCGGGGTCGGTTTGTAGGGGTCGGCGACCTCGACGACCCTTTGACGCGCGAGCGTCACGATGTTTTGATATAAGTGCAGCAACCATTCAAGCTCGGCTTCGCGCCCTACACAGACTTCAAGGGCAGGCGAACGAAGTTCGCCCCTACGGTCGGTAGAATAAATCTTTGCGAAGATTTCGTGCCGCTGTCGCGGTAGCGGTGCGTCGGGTCGCCGCACCCTACGATGTACGGGTCAATAAATTTGTACAGATTTCGCGGGCTAACCCCTCAGTCTTGGCTTCGCCAATCCAGCTCCCCTGCAGGGGAGCCTATGGTGGTGTGAATTTGTGCGAGGTCGGTTGTAGGGGTCGGCGACCTCGACGATTTGCGCATCTATAAATATAATAGCAATTTATGTCATAAATTCAATATACTTTGTACAACTGGTAAATTTTGAGGATAAATAACCGTCTTATTTTGCTTATCGGAATATTCATGAATATTTGCCGAGTTTTTTTGCATATTTGGTGCCTGATATATTTATACTCTATATATCGACAATTGTCAATATATTGAGCATAAATTAAAATGGCGTTGAGGTGATTTTTTGATTACTTACGAGCCGTTTTACAGGACTATGAAAGACAGAGGTATGACGACATACAAGCTGATAAGGGACTTCAACATCAGCCGCAGTCTCATCGACCGCCTCAAGCACAACAAGCCGATAAGCACCGTGACGCTCAACGATCTGTGCAATATTCTTGGCTGTGATGTCGACGGCATCATGCACCATGAGCCGGACGAGACGGATAAAAGCAAATAAGCTCCGAACGCCGTTTGGCGCGCGGAGCTTATTTTTTTAATGTGTACGGTTTTATAGCAAAAGTAAAAAGCCTTGAAACAATCGAGTTTCAAGGCTTTTTATGGAGCTGCTAACCAGATTCGAACTGGTGACCTCATCCTTACCAAGGATGTGCTCTGCCACCTGAGCCATAGCAGCGAATGGCGACCCGGAACGGTCTCGAACCGTCGACCTCTAGCGTGACAGGCTAGCGCTCTAACCAACTGAGCTACCGGGCCAATTTGTCGGCTCTCACCGAACGCACATTATAATAACATAAGATTCCGGGTTTTGCAATACCTAATTTTAATTTTTTTGCGCCGATGGCGGTTTTTTTGACGAAGTTTGTCTGATATTCTGATTTTTTGCCAAAATATGCCGCGCTTTATGCTTTATTCCCGCTCCCGTTTGCGAATCTGCCGTAGCGGCGCATCGGTACAGCACACACGGCGACGCCGATCGCGCCGAGGATTATCCAGAAAATAACCGTCGCAGTCCAGCCGAATTTTTCGGACACCGCGCCGAAGCCGTAGGTCGATATCGCGCTGCCGATATATGTGCAGGAGTTGAATATTCCGCCGACTGTCGAGGCGCAGCCGTATTTCGCGAAGCGCACGGGGATGAGCGTAATAAACAGATGATTTATCGCGGTGATGAGCGTTGTGAAGAGCGCGAAAAATATGACGCACAGAGCGATATGATAGTGACCGACAAAGAGTATTCCGGTCAGCGGAATGAGCGTCAGAGCGAAGCAGAACGCCGCCGCGGCGGTCTCATTGAGCTTGAACGGCCCTTCATAGAGCTTCGTCGAGAACCACGCGCCGCTGAGGTTGATTATCGGCAGGACAGCCGACAGCAGGACAGAGAACGACGCCGAGACATTATATTTTTCTTTAATAAGAGTCGGCACCCACGATGTAACGCCGTCCTTGAGCATACCCTGGACGAGTATGCCGACGCAGATAACCGCCGCGCCGGAGACTATGAACAGCTTGCCGAGGGAGACTTTCGCACCTGTATCAGCCTTAACCGGGAGGGATTTTTTCTCCCCTCTTCCGAGTATTTTTGAAGTCTTTCCGGCGGTCAAGCACCAGAAGACAAATATGCAGGCTATTATTCCGGCGGGTATGAAAAACGCGAAATGCCACGACGCAAATTTTATCGCGCCGGCGGATATGACATAAGACAGCAGGCTGCCGACCGGAAACGACGCCGCGATATAAAGGCACGCGCGTCTGCGCTGTTCTTCGGGCAGGACATTGGATATTATATAAAGTATAGGCGTCCAGAGCATCGACTGGACTATTCCGTTGAGTCCCCACACGACGCTCATGACTATGTAACTGCCCGAGCACAGCGGCATGAGAATATTCGCGCACACCGTGCCAACCAGCCCCGTGCCGACCATTTTATAGGGTGAGACGCGGTCGCCGAGTATTCCGCTGAATATCTGACCCGCTCCGTAGCAGAAGAAATAGACCATGCCGATAAGTCCGGCGTGGGACTTTGAAAACACGCCGTCCGCGACTATCGCGGTGAGCGCGGCTGTATAGTTTATTCTGCCGAGATATGAGGCGCAATAGGCCGCCCAGCAGGCAACAAAAAGCAGTGTGCCCGCCGAAAGTATTTTTTCTTTGTCCTTGCGCTGTTCCATGACTCTCTCCAAAACCGTGATGAAGCAATTATAACACCCGGTTATTTTTTGTCAACGGTCTTTTTGCCGCAACTTGTTGAGTTTGGAAATATTATGTGATATACTTTAATATATGAAGCAACATATTCCAACGGCTTACAGGAGAGGCAAATGAAATCTATCAAGGAAATTTACAGAATCGGACGCGGTCCGTCAAGCTCGCACACCATGGGACCCGAGTCTGCCGCAAAAATGTTTATAAGCGAGTTCCCGTCGGCAGACAGATACGAGGCAGTTCTCTACGGCTCGCTTGCTAAAACCGGAGAGGGACACGGCACAGACAGAGTTCTGCGCGAGACCTTCGCGCCCCGCGTACTCGACATAAAATTCGACATGAAGACGACCGACATCCCCCACCCCAACACGCTCGACTTCACGGCGTTTGACAAGGACGGAAACATCATCGGCAAGCGCAGAGTTTGCAGCGTCGGCGGCGGTGCGATAGAAATTGAGGGCAGAAAGGACGCAGAGCCGCCCGAAGTCTACCCGTTCAAGAATTTTGCGGAGATAAAAGAATACTGCAAGAAAGAGAATATCCGAATCCCCGACCTGGTTGAAAGATTCGAGGGAGAGGGTATCTGGCATTATCTCGACCGCGTGTGGATCGTCATGAACAGCTGCATCAAACGCGGACTTGCCGCCGAGGGCGAGCTGCCCGGCGGGCTCGGCATAATGAGAAAGGCGCATATGCTCAACAACCGCCGCCACATGGACGAGAGCCCGGAGACGCGCGAGAACAGGCTCGTTTGCGCCTACGCCTACGCAGTCAGCGAAGAGAACGCCTCCTGCGGCGAGATAGTAACAGCACCGACCTGCGGCGCGTGCGGAGTTCTGCCCGCGGTTCTGCGATACACGGCGGACAGACGCGGATTCTCCGAAAATGAAATTCGCAGAGCCATTGCGACCGCCGGAATCATCGGCAACGTTATAAAGACGAACGCCTCGATAAGCGGCGCGGAGTGCGGATGTCAGGCGGAGATAGGCTCGGCGTGTTCGATGGCGTCGGCTGCGCTCGCTGAGCTCTACGGCATGGACACGGATCAGATAGAATACGCCGCAGAAGTCGCGATGGAGCACCATCTCGGACTCACCTGCGACCCGGTCATGGGACTCGTTCAGGTGCCCTGCATCGAGCGCAACGCAGTCGCCGCGATGAGGGCGATAAACGCAGTGAGCCTTGCAAACTTTTTGACATACACAAGAAAGATATCGTTCGATCTGATAGTCGAGACGATGTATCAGACGGGCAAGGATCTTTCAAAAATATACCGCGAGACGAGCGAGGGCGGACTCGCCAAGCTCTATAAACCCGCACAGAAAAACGAATCCACGGAGGAAATAAAATGAGCAAGCAGTTAAGACAGCCCGCAGCGGGCGACACCGTTGCAACGATAAAGACAAACAAAGGCGACATAAAAGTAGTCCTCTTCCCCGACGCCGCGCCCAAGGCAGTCGAAAATTTCACGACCCACGCGGACAACGGCTACTATGACGGAGTTATCTTCCACCGCGTTATCCCGGATTTCATGATCCAGGGCGGCGACCCGCTCGGCAAGGGAATCGGCGGCGAGAGCATCTGGGGCAGACCGTTCAAGGACGAGTTCAGCCGCGACTATCACAATCTCAGAGGTGCGCTGTGCATGGCGAACGCAGGTCCGAACACGAACGGCAGCCAGTTCTTTATCGTTCAGGCTCCGTCGGTTGACGAGCGTTTTATCCCGCAGATGGAGCGCCTGCCCGATATGTTCACGGACGAGTCTATTGAAGACTACAAGGCGGTCGGCGGAACTCCGTGGCTCGATTTCAGACACACCGTGTTCGGTCAGGTGTTCGAGGGCATGGACGTTGTCGACGCGATAGCCTCGGTTGACCGCGATTCTTCGGACAAGCCGCTCGAGGATGTCGTTATAAATTCCGTCGAAACTCAGACGCTTTGATTTTTGCTCTTTACTTTCAAATTTTAGTGTGCTAAAATATATACATGTACGCGGAGTCAAACCCAATATGACCGCGAAAAGGAGTAACTTTGATGAACGGCAAGCTGAAAGACAGCAACGTTGATTTTCTGTTCAAAGCGGTTCTCGCCCTCGAGAACATCGACGAGTGCTATGATTTTTTTGAGGATCTCTGCACCGTGACCGAGCTCAAGGCTCTTTCGCAGCGCATAGTTGTTGCGAAGATGCTCAGCGACAAGCAGGTTTACAGCGAGATAGTCAGCAAGACCGGCGCAAGCACTGCCACGATAAGCCGCGTCAACCGCTCGCTCAACTACGGCTGCGACGGATACGAAAAGATATTCGAGCGCATCGACGCCGCAGAAGCCGAGAAGAAAGACTAATAATGAGCGAATATTCATTCTTTGCCCGTTTTTATGACGAGCTGACGCAAAATGTTGATTACGAGAGAAGAGCAGAGCATTTTTCTGCTCTTCTGCTTTCATATGGGATAAAAAGAGGAACGGTTCTCGACCTTGCCTGCGGCACGGGCACTTTGACTTCGCTGATATCCGCGCACGGATACGACATGATCGGCGTTGATTCGAGCCCCGATATGCTTTCTCAGGCGCAGAACAGAGCTTTTGAAGAGGGGCAGAATATTCTGTTTCTCTGCCAGCAGATGCAGGAACTCGATCTTTTCGGGAAAGTCGACGCCGCGCTCTGCACGCTCGACAGCATCAATCATCTGACCGAGCCCGAGGATGTCAGAGAGACATTCCGCCGCCTCGGCACATTCATCCGCCCGGGCGGGATGTTCATATTCGATGTGAACACGATATACAAGCACCGCGAGATTCTCGCAGACAACTCGTTTGTATACGAATACCCGGATGTTTTCTGCGTCTGGCAGAACAGCCTCAACGAGGAGACGGACACGGTAGACATCATGCTCGACTTTTTCGAAGAAAACGAGGACGGGACATACGAGCGCACGAGCGAGGATTTCAGCGAGCGAGCATATAGTCTCGACGAGCTTTCAGAATGGCTCGGCGACGCGGGATTTGACATTGAATACATATATGACGGCATGACAAATGAACCCGTCAGAGAAGATTCCGAGCGCGCGGTGATTGCCGCAAGGCGCAGGAAATAACAGGAGGACAAAAATATGGGCAAGCTTATACGCTGCATTTCCGAGGACGGCACGCTGACCGTTATGGCTGCCGACACAACGGATATAGTAAACAGGGCGCAGGAGATCCACGGCACATCCGCCGTTGTTTCGGCAACTCTCGGCAGGCTGCTGACGGCGGCGAGCCTCATGGGCAGCGCACTCAAAGGAGCGGACGATTCCGTCACGCTCAGGATAAACGGAAACGGCCCTGCGGGCACCGTGCTCGCAGCGTCGGACAGCCACGGCAACGTAAGAGGATACGCTGTGAACTCCGTTGTTGAGCTGCCGCTCAACGACAAGGGCAAGTTGGATGTTTCCGGCGCAGTCGGCAAGGACGGCTTTTTGACTGTTATCAAAGACCTCGGACTCAAGGAGCCCTATGTCGGTCAGGTGCCGATAGTCAGCGGCGAGATCGCCGAGGACATCACGAACTATTTCGCGACGAGCGAGCAGATACCGACCGTCTGCGCGCTGGGCGTACTTGTCAACCCCGATCTCACGATTAGAAAGGCGGGCGGATTTATAATCCAGCTGCTCCCGACCGCCGACGACACAATTATAGACAAGGTCGAGAAGTGCATCAGCGACATTGAGCCCGTGACGACGATGCTCGACAAGGGGCTCTCCCCCGAGACCATCTGCCGCACCGTGCTCCCCGCTTTCAAGCTCGACATGCTCGACACCTCGGAGCCGGAATACAGATGCGACTGCTCGCGTGAGCGCGTCTCCCGCGCGCTGATAAGCATGGGCAGAGACGAGCTCGAAAAGCTCAAGGAGGACGAAAAGACTGAGGTCTGCTGCCAGTTCTGCGACAAAAAATATGTGTTTACGCCCGCAGACATCGACAGGCTGCTCGAAGAGAGCAAGGGAAAAGAGGATAAATAAATAACGAAAGCCTTCGTAAGCGACAATGCTTGCGAAGGCTTTTATGATTATTTTAATACGGATAAGGCACGAGGTCTTTTAGAGTCACGGCGGTATCGGAATCAACAAGAATTTCTATATTCTCCGGGCTGCCGAGCTGCATCATAAACTCACGGCAAGCTCCGCACGGGGGCAAAATCTCTCCCATTTTTGTTACTGCAACGACTTTTCTTGCGGCATACTCCCCGTGAGATATCATCGTTGACAGCGCGTTTCGCTCCGCGCACATACCCAGCGAGCAATCGGTGTCGATACACACGCCCGTATACACATTCCCTTTATCGGTCAGCACGGCGGCGCCCACCCCGCCGGAACACATTTGTTCCGATATCACTTTCGGCACAGCAACGGCAAGCGCGGCGGCATATAATTTTTCCCATTCTGTTGTCATAGAATCACCCTTTCGTTTTACTGCGAGTTTTGCTTTGCGGTGTTGATGGAGGAGATGAGGAGCACCCGTATGCTCGTGCAGGCTGAGTCGAGAGTTTTATACCGGTCTTCGCTTATGTAATCGGTTCTGTATAAAAGCTCTATCCAGTAGCCGGTTTCGTTCGCTTCTTTGAGCGCAATTTGGAGTTTTGATATAAAATCTGCCTTTCCATGGGCATACCGCGCTTCTCTGATATTCGCGCCGATGCTTGTTCCCGAGCGGCCTATCTGGTTCGAAATTATCGACTCATGAGCAGACTTGAGCTGTTTTACAAGTTGGATTATCATAACAGCAAAGTCCATTGACTGAGCCGAAAGCTTATCTTCCCGCACTTTTATCCCTCCGATTTCAGCGTACATATTTTTTGTATCTGCAAATGAAGTGTCCGCTTCGCGGACATGAAACGCAATAAATTGCATGAAGCGTCCGGAACACCGGACATTAAGTGAAGCGCCGGATATTCATATACCGCAGGCATACTTCATGCGGCAGCGCCGCTCTTCATTTTTCATGCTCGAAGAGCGCTTCATTTCCAAAAATAAGAGCACTTGCTTTTGCAAGTGCTCTTATTTTTGGAGGCGCCACCCAGATTTGAACTGGGGCATCGAGGTTTTGCAGACCTCTGCCTTACCACTTGGCTATGGCGCCGTATTGAATTGTACGCTCTCTCTGTCAAAAAAATGCCAATTAAATTTAATTGGCATTAAGAGAATGGAGCGGATGACGAGGCTCG
>DKDF01000072.1:21102-39948 GCA_002451755.1 Ruminococcaceae bacterium UBA6855 | reverse complement strand
CGGCTCTCCAGACCCGCTCGAACGCGTGGAAGCTGTAAAATAAAATTTACCCGTCCGCAGTTTCGCGGGCGGGTATTATTCTACAGACTGAATCGCACGCTTGCTTTTTGCAGACGTGCGGTTTTAAAAAATGTCAAATTACAGCGGCTGTCCGCACTGAGAGCAGAATTTGCTTCCGGGTGTTACGACCGCGCCGCAGCCGGGGCAGATGGTTTTGATCTTTGCTCCGCATTTGTTGCAGAACTTTGAGTCGGCTGAAAGCCTTGCGCTACACTGAGGGCAGTTTATTGAGGCAAAGGACGCAGCACTTTGCGCCGAAGCCGCGGCAGAAGAGGGGGCGGTGTCAAAGACGGTCGGAGCTCCCTGCGAGCCGAGCATTCTTGAGATGAAATCAAAAATTTCAGTCGGGAGCATTTTTTGTTTATATGCGCCGATTCCGGCGGTGATTGCAAGCGGCCAAAGGAAGAACATTCCAACGGCTCCCGCGCCGAGCTTATCCATCCACTGACCTTCGCCGATGGTCACGGTGAGTTCATCTCCGGAGGCGGAAAGTTGAACATTTGTTGCAATGCGCATTCCGGAAAGGGAACGCAGAACGTCTTTTGGCTGTCCGGCCTGAAGGAGATAGCCGCCGTCAACCGGTGCGCTTTGAACCTCCATTTTCTTTTCCGCACGCAAAAAGCCTTCAAGCTGTTCGCAAACGACCTCAATTCTGATTCCGTTCAATGAAAAAACTCTTGAATCTGCCATATATAGTCCTCCTGAATGATATTAAAAATTATTAAGTCAACTGTAATATAACATATTAAGTAGCTTAAATCAAGAGGAAAGAGAGACAGCTTTTGCCTTTCTTTTCTTTCTTGAGGCGGAAAGTCGGGTTGACAAAATCTCCGCGCAGGCGTATCATGTGCTGGATTATCGGTTGATGGATGCACGAATGAAAAAAGAAAAATTTAAAAAGGCAATGAATGCTTTTCTGACCTTTTTAAGAATCGGCGCGTTCACGTTTTGCGGCGGCGAGCGCCAGCGCATATCAATAGCGCGTGCGTTCCTCAAAGATTCTCCGATAATCCTCATGGACGAGGCGACCGCTTCGCTCGATGTCGAAAACGAGACGATGATTCAGGAGTCGCTCTCGAAGCTTATCAAGAATAAGACCGTTCTGATAATAGCCCACAGAATGAGAACGGTTTCGGGCGCAGACAAGATAGTCGTGCTCAAGGACGGCGTCGTCGCCGAAAGCGGCAGACCCGAAGAGCTGATAAACAAAAACGGCGTCTATGCCCGCATGACGGCTCTCCAGACCCGCTCGAATGCGTGGAAGCTGTAAAATAAATTTACCCGTCCGCAGTCTCGCGGGCGGGTATTTTGATGTCATAAAATCAAAAGACCCCGTTCAAATGAACAGGGTCTTTTTTTGGCAAAGAACTATAATCCTGATAGAAATCGTGCAAGGGGGCAGTGCCATCTTGAAACGGTATTTTTACCTGAAATATTGCGGCAAAATGGAAATTGTCTATTTCAACATTCCAAGCGCAATGCGCCGGTTCAGTTCCCACAGAGCAGTCTTATTGCTGTCGTATCGAAGTACCGTTTGGGCTTCCGCATAAGTCAGCCATTTATATTCTGTATGTTCATGAGACAGCTGCAAAAAAGTGTCTGCTACTCTCACCGCAAATGCGTACTCCGGAATGACGAAACATTCTTTACCCCATATTGTTTCTGCATTCTTAAAACAATTGGAGGGTATACTGCAGCAGGTGTCGAGCTTGAAAAAGTTACATGTCTTAGAAATCCCGGCTTCTTCAAAGGCTTCTCTTTTTGCCGACTCAATGATTGAGATATCCTCCTCTTCTCCTCCGCCTGCTATGAATTGCCAAATACCCATATCGCTCCTTCGGAATAAACAGAATTGTACGCCGCTGTCCTCTATGCAATATGGAATGACCAAGACCTGATACCTTGCTCGTGCCATTGTTCAGTACCTCTTCAAAATCCAATTTGTTAAAATTAAAAAAGTCCACCGTAATTCTATCAAAATTACGGTGGACTTTTGGTGCCGGTGACCGGGGTCGAACCGGTACGGTGTCACCACCACCGGATTTTGAGTCCGGCACGTCTGCCAATTCCATCACACCGGCGGGTATTCGGAACGGATGTATTATACACGATTCCGAGCGGAAAATCAAGAGAAATTTCCGTATCGGGGATAGATCACGCGCTCTTATTTGCATATTGTCCTATTTTCGTACTCCTCGCCGTGAACAGCACTTTTTTGTTGAAATAAACGGCGGCGTATAATATAATGAAAATGTAAACCGTTAAAAAGGGGAGTTACCCCATAAAGTAATAAACATTGCAAAGGAGTTTTATCTATGGGACTTATTAAAGCCGGTACCGGTGCGGTCGGCGGCGTTCTTGCCGATCAGTGGAAAGAATTTTTCTATTGCGAGGCTATGCCGAAAGAGCTGCTTGTCACAAAGGGACACAAGCGCATCGGCAGCAGATCGTCGAACACAAAGGCGAGCGATAATATCATCACCAGCGGCTCGGGAATCGCTATTGCGGACGGTCAGTGTATGATGATAGTCGAGCAGGGCAAGGTCGTTGAACTCTGTGCGATACCGGGCGAGTATACATATGACAGCTCGACCGAGCCCTCGATTTTCTCCGGCTCTCTCGGCGACAGCATCGCTAAGACCTTCCAGACCATCGGCAAGCGTTTCACTTTCGGCGGCGATACCGCAAAGGATCAGCGTGTCTATTATTTCAACACCAAGGAGATAATGGATAACAAGTTCGGCACTCCGAACCCCATTCCTTTCCGCGTTGTCGATTCAAAGATAGGTCTCGATATCGATGTCGCCGTCCGCTGCTCGGGTCTCTATTCCTATAAAATCGACGATCCCATGCTCTTCTATGCCAATGTTTGCGGCAATGTCGAGCAGGATTATACCCGCGACGAGATAGACAGCCAGCTCAAGACCGAGTTCATCAGCGCGCTTCAGCCCGCGTTTGCCCGTCTCTCCGA
Source organism: Ruminococcaceae bacterium UBA6855 (assembly GCA_002451755.1). Taxonomy (GTDB): domain Bacteria; phylum Bacillota; class Clostridia; order Oscillospirales; family Acutalibacteraceae; genus CAG-177. The sequence continues at coordinate 36,917 of DKDF01000072.1, read as the reverse complement.
GCTCGAGCTTCGCCCCAATCAGATAGTCGCTCACAACACCGAGCTTGAAGACGCGATGAATGCCGCCCTCTCCGCAAAGTGGGGCGAGCTTCGCGGACTCAAGGTCGTCACAATAGCCCTCGGCTCCGTCACTCTTCCCGAAGAGGATGCAGAGCTCATCAAGCAGGCTCAGCGTTCCGCAATTATGCGCGATCCCACCATGGCGGCGGCGACCCTCGTCGGTGCTCAGGCGGACGCGATGAAGACCGCGGCAGGCAACCAGGCGGGCGCAATGACCGGCTTCATGGGCATGGGTATGGCGATGAACGCCGGCAACGGAATGAACGCCCAGGATCTCTTTGCCATGGGTCAACAGCAGCAGGCTCAGCAGGCGGCAGCGCAGCAGGCATCCGCTCAGCAGGCGGCTAAACCCGCGGCGGACGGCTGGAAATGCTCCTGCGGTGCCACAAACACAGGCAAGTTCTGCTCTGAGTGCGGCGCACCCAAGCCCGCCGATGCAGAGGGTTGGGTTTGCTCCTGCGGCGCTGTTAACAAGGGCAAATTCTGCTCGAACTGCGGCGCAAAGAAGCCCGCGGGCGCTCCGCTCTATCGCTGCGACAAGTGCGGCTGGGAGCCCGAGGATCCGGCGCACCCGCCGAAGTTCTGCCCCGAGTGCGGCGATATCTTTGACGATAACGATATCAAATAATACAGATACCCCGCCAGATTCATATAGGAGATGATACAGTGGCTGTTTTGCAGGAATACAAGTGCCCCGCATGCGGCGGCGCGCTTGAGTTCGACAGCAAATTGCAAAAAGTTAAGTGCCCCTATTGCGATTCCGAGTTTACCATGGAGGAGCTCAAGAGCATCGACGCCGGGCTTGACAAAGAGTCAACTTCTGATGATGAGCAGCAGAATAAAGCAGGAAACGAGTGGACAGAGAACGAGGAGAGCGGGCTGCGCTCCTATGTCTGCCAATCCTGCGGCGGCGAGATAGTCGGCGATGCGACGACCGCCGCTGCCGCCTGCCCGTTCTGCGGCAATCCCGTGGTTATGATGGAGCAGTTCTCCGGTATGCTCAAACCCGATCTTGTCATTCCCTTCAAACTCGATAAGAATGACGCAAAGGCGGCATTTAAAAAGCATATCAGCGGCAAACGCCTGTTACCGAAGACATTCAAAGACGAGAATCATATCGACGAGATAAAGGGCATATATGTCCCGTTCTGGCTCTTCGATGCCCATGCCGACGCATCTGTTACATATGATGCCGAGACGGTCAGAACATGGAGCGACAGCGACTATAACTACACCGAGACGAAGTATTATAAAGCCTACAGAAGCGGCTATACCGACTTTGCGGCTATCCCGGTTGACGGCTCGCAGAAGATGGCGGACGATCTCATGGAGTCAATCGAGCCGTATGATCTTTCCGAGGCGGTGGATTTCCAGACGGCATATCTCGCCGGATATTTCGCCGATAAATATGATGTGACCGCCGAGCAGAGCATCGGCAGAGTCAACGAGCGCGTCAAGAGCAGCATCGAAGAGCTGTTCAGGGATACCGTCACCGGCTACGATACAGTGAGCCGGGGCGAGAGCTCCGTCAGCCTCAGCCACAGCTCCGCAAAATATGCGCTCTATCCCGTTTGGCTGCTCAACACCACTTATCAGGGCAAGCAGTACACATTCGCGATGAATGGGCAGACGGGCAAATTTGTCGGCGATCTGCCGCTCGACAAAGCCGCATACAGAAGACTCGTCGCTATTGTTACAGCGGCGGGCAGTGTGGGCATCTATGGCATCGCGTGGCTCGTCCATTTGCTGGGTATCTTATAAGGAGGGGAGCGGCTTATGAAAAAGAGAATAACAGCGATTGTCTTTGCCTGTGTACTCGTGCTTGTTTCTGCTCTTCCGGCTTTTGCCGTGCCCGCGCCGCCCTATTCGGGGACGGTCGCTGATGAAAGAGCCTATCCTCTGCTCGTCGACGATGCGGATATCCTCAGCGATTATGATGAACAGCGGCTTCTCACGAAGCTCGAGAGCATAAGCACAAAGTGGGATATGGATGTCGCGATAGTCACGATAGAAAATCTCGACAGCAGGGATATCGAAGCTTATACCGACGATTTTTATGACTATTACGGCTATGGACGCGGCGATAATCACGACGGCATAATGTTCCTCATAAGCATGGGCGACCGCAAATGGCATATAACCACAACGGGAAGCGCAATAAACATATTCACCGACGCGGGTCAGAACTATATTATGAGCACCGTTCAGCCGAAGCTCTCCGCCGGAACATATTATGACGCATTTGACAGCTTCATTTCCCTCTGCGATGACTGCATCGATCAGGCGGAAAACGGCGATCCCTACGATGTGAACAATATGCCCGACGGCTACGATGCCGACGGAACACCGCAGGACTCTCAGTCGAAAGAAATGCTTCCGCTCTTCTGGATCCCGCTCTCGATTGTTATCGCGCTTGTCGTTGCGCTCTTGGTCGGCATGCACTATAAAAATGAGCTCAAAACAGTCCGCTTCAAGGCGGAGGCGAACAGCTATGTCGTCCCCGGCAGCATGAATATAACCGTGAGCAACGATCATTTCATCCGCTCCCATGTCACGCGCACGGCTATCCCGAAGTCGGACGACAACGATTTCGGAAGCTCCGGCGGCGGTTCGAGCACGCATAGTTCATCCTCAGGCAGCAGCCACGGCGGCAGCAGCGGCTCGTTCTGATAAAAACAAAAGCTATCCCGGCGGGTGTTTCCTGTCGGGATATGTCATTTTTATGTGCTGTGATAACAGATACATATTCTCCCGAAGCCTTGCCGTTTCGGGAGATTTTTATTTTTCCCGCCGACCTTCGTCAAATATACCGCCGTTTCTTGACAAGTGTCCTATTGGAGTGTAAAATTTAAGTTAAGCAAGGCTAACTTTTCCGGGAGGACAATATGACGCTCAATGAACTGAAAGTAGGAGAGAACGCTGTCATAACCGCCGTCGGCGGCGAGGGCGCTCTCAGATGCAGATTGCTCGATATGGGACTCATCCCGCATACCCGCGTGACGCTCCAAAAGGTCGCGCCGATGGGCGATCCGATAGAAATAAGAGTGCGCGGCTATGAGCTGACGCTCCGCGTTGACGACGCGAAAAAGATAGAAGTCAGAACCGGGGAGGATGCAAAATGATATTTGCTCTCGTCGGTAATCAGAACTGCGGAAAAACAACGCTCTTCAATGCTCTGACAGGCTCGAATCAGCATGTCGGCAACTTCCCCGGAGTCACGGTCGATCAGAAGATTGGCGTGATAAAAGGCGCAAAAGACAGCTCCGTTGTCGATCTGCCCGGCATATACTCCCTGCGTCCGTATACGCAGGAGGAAATAGTTTCACGCGACTTCATCCTCAATCAGAAGCCAGACGGCATCATCAATATAGTCGATGCCACGAATATAGAGAGAAATTTATATCTCACCCTGCAGCTGCTTGAACTGCGCGTGCCGATGGTGCTCGCGCTCAATATGATGGATGAGGTGCGCTCGAACGGCGGCACAATAGATGTCAAGAAGATGAGCGACGCGCTCGGTATTCCCGTCGTGCCGATAAGCGCGGCAAAGGGTGAGGGCGTGTCCGAGCTTGTCGATCAGGCTTTGCAGGTCGCAAAGAGCAAAACTCTGCCGAAGGTCTGGGACTTCTGCTCCGACGGTTCGCCTGTCCACCGCTGTATTCACGCTATCGTGCATCTTATCGAGGATCATTCCTCACGCCTCGGTCTGCCGTGCCGCTTCTGCGCGACAAAGCTCATTGAGGGCGGCGACGATATGGCGGACAAGCTCGAACTCGACAGCAACGAGCGTGATTTGCTCGACCACTGCATAGTCGAGATGGAGAACGATACCGGGCTCGACAGAAACGCCGCGCTCGCCGAAATGCGCTATGACTTCATAGAAAAAGTCGTCGAAAACTCGGTCGTCAAATGTCACGAGAGCAAAGAACACCGCCGCAGCATGAAGCTCGACCGCGTCCTGACCGGCAAATATACCGCCATCCCGGTGTTCGTCGGCGTGATGTGCCTCGTGTTCTGGCTGACTTTCAATGTTATCGGCTCCGCGCTCTCGGATTGGCTGAGCCTCGGAATAGATAAACTCACCGGACTCGTTGATTCGGGGCTGACCGCCTATGGAATCAACCCCGTTATACATAGCCTTATCATCGACGGAATCTTCGCGGGCGTCGGCAGCGTTCTCTCGTTCCTGCCGATAATAGTGACATTGTTCTTCTTCCTGTCCATTCTCGAGGATACGGGATATATGGCGCGAATCGCCTTTGTTATGGACAGGCCGCTGAGAAAAATCGGTCTCTCCGGGCGCAGTTTTGTCCCCATGCTTATCGGATTCGGCTGCTCCGTCCCGGCGATAATGGCGACCCGCACCGTCTCGTCCGACCGCGACCGCAAGATGACGATAATGCTGACCCCGTATATGAGCTGCTCGGCAAAAATCCCGATATATTCGGTCTTCGCAGCGGCGTTTTTCCCGGGACACGGCGCGCTCGTTATGATATGCCTGTATTTCTCTGGCATCGTGCTCAGCGTCCTGCTCGCGCTGATACTCAAGAATACGGCTTTTCGCGGCAATCCCGTGCCCTTTGTCATGGAGCTTCCGAACTACCGCATCCCGTCGCCCAAGAGCGTCGCGCTTCTGCTGTGGGAAAAGGCGAAAGATTTCCTTCAGCGCGCGTTCACTGTCATATTTGTCGCGACAATTATCATATGGTTCCTTCAGAGCTTTGATACACGTATCAATCCTGTTGAAGACAGCGCGAACAGTATGCTCGCCGCTATAGGCAGATTCATCGCGCCGATATTCAAGCCCCTCGGCTTTGCCGATTGGCGCGTCGCAACCGCGCTTATCTCCGGCTTCACTGCCAAGGAAGCGGTCGTCTCCACAATGTCCGTCCTGCTCAACACGAGCGTATCGACCCTCGGCGGCGCGCTCTCCGCTATGTTCACCCCGCTGACCGCCGCGAGCTTCCTCGCGTTCACTCTGCTCTATACGCCCTGCGTCGCCGCGGTCGCAACTATAAAGCGTGAGATGAATTCGACTCTTGCAACGATAGGCATAGTTATTCTCCAGTGCGTTGTCGCGTGGCTCGTCGCGTTCGGCGTTTATCAGATAGGGAGCCTGATAGCATGAAGCCCGTTGATTTTGTTATAATAGCCGTTATCGCCCTGCTCGTTGTGCTCGCGATAGTTTCGATCCGCAGGCAGAAAAAGCGCGGCGGATGCTGCGGCTGCTCAGGCTGCAGCGGATGCTGCTCACAGTGCGAAAAGAGTAAAGATAAATAACACGAAGAGCCGGTATCGCAATGATACCGGCTCTGTGCTCATTTTATTTATATCAGTTATCAGTCCTCAAAATCAACGCTCTCGCGCTCGAGGCGAACCGCCTTGACGAAAGCGCGCACCTTGAGGTGTTCCGGGTGGCTGTCATATGCGTGCAGTGCGTCCCAACTCTCAAATTTCGAGAAGAGCGCCGCGTCATATTTGCCGCCGTTTTCGTTTATTCCGACCTTCGCTTCGATAAGTCCCGGGACAACGCCGACGAGCGCCTCAAGCATCTCTTTGATGTGCTCCGCGTTCTCTTTCTTGCTGTGCCCCTCCGCTTCATCTTTAAGCGCCCAGAATACTATATGAGTTACCATTTTTATTTCCTCCTGTTTCTGAGAATCTGATAGATTTTGCCCGCGCCGAGCATCACTGCCGCCGTCGCCGCCCCGGCGAGGAGCGCACGCGATGCTATTGTAGCGTTGACGCTCTGACGGTCGGTTATGCGGCTTTCGATCGGCCCTAAGCAGGTGCATTTGAGCCCGAAATCCTTGAACGAATGGACGCTCGTCTCAAAGCTTCCGTCCTCGTGAACGGTTATCAGCCTGACGGACGGTCTGCCGCCGTCGGTGTATGCGCGGAATCCCGAGGTCTTGCACTGCGCGAGCAGTATTCCGTCAACCTCGCCCGCGAGATTGTTCATATGGTCGTGACCGAAGAACGCGCCCTTTATGTCGCCCATCTTCTTCCAGCTCTCAAACTGTCCGCTGTTGACATCCGCCGGGCACGGACCCTCTGCGAGATATCCGTTGTCCTCGTCCTTGAGAACATACCAGTTCTTGTTGAGATGCCCGTAGCCGCGCACGGCTTTCCACATCTCCCAGGGCTTCGCCTTTCTGAGAAGCTCATATTCTTCAACGACCGGGATGTGCTCAAACAGCAGAGCGGGCAGGGGAACGCCGCTGTTTTCTTTGCGCAGCTTCGCCGCGTTTCGCTCGTACCAGTCTATCTGATCCCTGTGAACAACATCGTAATATGAAATCTCTTTGTCATAGAAGATATTGTTCGAGTCCATGAACCAGAGATTGAACTCCGGCTTGCCGCTCTTGCCTAAAATTGGTATGTAGTAGTTCGAATATCCCGTGATATCTTCGTCGCATCGGCGTGTCACGCAGTATTCGGTGTTCACGAAAATCTCCGTCTGTTCTTCCTCGAGCCCGGAGTCGTGGTCGTGGTTGCCCATTATCGTCGCGAACGGAATTTTGCGCTCAACAACGGGCGCTATGAGCCGCTCAAACTGCCTCTTGAACGACTCCATGCCGATGTCTTCGCGCGACGCCGCGCATATGTCGCCCATATAAACCGCGAGATCGGGCTTGAGCGCGTCGAGCGCCGTCTCGTGGAATTTCAGCGTGTCCGCACGCTTTGCCTTGCCTTTTTCCGAGCTGACATCGTCGTTCTCGTGCGGGTCGCCGAAGAGCAGGATCTTGAACTCTCCGTCCTCGTTGAATCTGAATTGCTTGTCGTACATCTCAGTGCTCCTTATCTGAAAACGGCTTCTCTTATCGCCTCGCTCACCGTGGGGTGGGGGAACGCCGTATTTTTAATTTCTTCAACAGCCATTTTATTTGCGGGCATCGCCGCCGCGCCGTATATCAACTCCGATGCGTTGCCGCCCGCAATGTGAACTCCGAGCAGCCTGCCGCTTGTTTTTTCTGATATTATCTTGCAGAATCCGTCCTGCCCGCCCTCGGCGAAAAATCTTCCGCTCGAGCGCAGCGGCGCTTCGCCGCAAACGGCGTCAATGCCTTTTTCGAGCGCACTTTCGAGCGTCTCGCCTATTGATGCCGCCTCGGAAAAAGTGAACACAACCTGCGGAATCGCAAGATAGTCTATCCCGTCAGTCCTGCCGAGAATATTGTTTATCGCCGCTGTCGATTCGCGGTATGCTGCGTGAGCCGACATGGCTTTTCCGTTCGCGTCTCCGGCGGCATAAACGCCGGGAACGGCAGTTTGCATACGGTTGTCCGTGTTGAGATTTTCAAGCCCGATGTTTTCGATCCCGAGCCCGTTGTAACACGCCGCTCTGCCGGATGCGTTTATTATAATATCCGCTTCGGCTGTCTTTTCTTTTCCGTGCGCGTCGGTGTATTTAATGCTCCCGCCGTCTGCCGAAACGGCTCTGCACGAAGTGAAAATATCTATCCCGCTCTTTTTGAGACCGCGCCGCAAAAATGCGCTTATGTCTTTGTCCATAGTCGGGGCGATTCTCTCCGCCTGCTCGATTACAGATACCCTGCACCCGAGCGCGTTCAGATATTCCGCCGCTTCGAGCCCCGATGCCCCGCCGCCTATAATCGCGGCACTTTTCGGTATTGCGTCAAGATTATATACATCGCTCACATCCGTGATATCCGCGCCGGGAATTTCAAGCTCATTTGGCTTCGAACCCGTGCAGATGAGCATATTTTTTGAATATATATCATTTTCTCCTGCGGCGGTTATGAACAGCCCGTCCGCTTTGCCTTTTATATGAGCTTTCGCCTTTATGACTTTTACTCCCGCGCACTCGAGCGAATCGGCGATGCCGCATTTCAGCTGACATATAACATCATTTTTATGCGTGAGCGCAGTGTTGAGATCGAAATTCACTTTTTCGCTTGTCACGCCGAATTTTTCGGAATCGAGTGTTTGCCTGAAAATCTTCGCGCTGTGGAGCATGACTTTCGACGGTATGCAGCCTTGGTTCAGGCACACTCCGCCGAGCTCGTTTTTTTCTATGAGCGCCGTTTTCAGTCCGCTCTTTGCGGCTGCTGCCGCCGCGCTGTATCCCGCGGGTCCGCCGCCGATAACGGTAAGGTCAAAGATATCCATAGGCGCTCCTTTCGCTTTTTTTCAATTATATCCGAATTTTGCCCTGCGGTCAATCGAACGCCCCGTTTTTTATTGACTTTGAAGGCTGTAAGCATTAAAATTATCGTTGTATAAAAATCTTTTGCTGTGAGGTATTCGATGAAAACACCGACTTATCACAAATCTCTTGAAACGCTCCATGTCAACTGCCTCGAGCCGCGCGCTTATTTCATTCCTTTTGCGGATGAAAAGACCGCCGCTTCGCGCGAGCGCAGTGAGTCCGATTATTTTGTCCCGCTCTGCGGCGAGTGGGATTTCCGCTTTTTCAAAAGCTTTGAAGATGTCCTGCGCGAGCCGCCCGAATATGTCGGCGAGGGCGGGTTCGATAAAATATCCGTCCCGCGCAGCTGGCAGACCTATACCGACCGCGGCTACGATGTCCCGCTTTACAGCAACCTTGAATATCCTTTCCCGACCGACCCGCCGTTTGTCCCGGATGAGAATCCCTGCGGGCTCTATGTCAGAAAATTCACGCTCGATGAAAAGCTTTCTTCGCGCGATCTGTTTTTGAACTTCGAGGGCGTGGATTCCTGCTTCTATGTCTGGCTCAACGGAAAGTTTGTCGGCTTCAGCGAGGTCTCGCATTGCACGAGCGAATTTGATGTCACGGGCTTCGCGGTCGGCGGTGAGAACACCCTCTGCGTACTGGTTGTCAAGTGGTGCCCCGGCACCTATCTTGAAGATCAGGATTGCTTCAGATTCTCTGGAATTTTTCGCGAGGTCTATCTGCTCGCGCGCGGAAAAGAGAGACTTGATGATATCTTTGTCAAAAGCTATGTCTCCGATGATTTCAATTCCGCTGAACTTCGCGTTGAAGCGAAGCTCAGCGCACCTTGCGAGATAAAATATAAGCTCGCCGCGCCGAACGGTGCTGTTGTGTCCGAAGGCGTCGGCGGCGAAAAGTTCAGCATATCTGTCGATTCTCCCGTTCTCTGGAACGATGAGCAGCCCGAGCTTTATGAACTCTGGCTGACCGTCGGCGACGAAATCGTTCTGCTCGATACTGCGGTGCGCCGCTTCGAGATAAAGAACGGGATCTGCCTTCTGAACGGAAAAGCGGTCAAGGCTCGCGGCATCAATCGCCATGATTCGAATCCCGTTACGGGTCACGCCGTCACGCTCGACGATATGCTCGAGGATATTATGCTCATAAAGCGCGCCAACTGCAATATGATCCGCACCTCGCACTATCCCAACGATCCGCGCTTCCCCGCGCTGTGCGACAAATACGGCATAATGCTGACCGACGAAGCCGATATCGAGACCCACGGCATGGGCTACGACTGGGAGGGCGAATGGGACTGGACGCGCTGGTCGCATCTCTCGTCCGCTCCCGAGTGGCGCGAGGCTTATGTCGACAGGGCAAAGAGACTCTTCGAGCGCGACAAGAACCACGGCTGCGTCGTGCTCTGGTCGCTCGGCAACGAGTCGGGAGCGGGCGTCAACCACCGCGCGATGGCGCAGTATATCCGCTCGCGCGACGACCGCGCACTTGTCCACTATGAAAACTCCCACCTCGAGTTCAAGGCTGTCCCCGAGGGCGAGAATTTTGCCGATATCTCGGATGTCGAGAGCCGTATGTACGCCGGCACGGAATATATAGAGAACTATCTCAATAATAAAGAATATACGAAGCCTTTTTATATGTGCGAATATGTCTGCTCAATGAGCACGGGCGATGTCTATCCGTTCTGGGATCTTGTCGAGAAGTATGACAACAATTTCGGCGGCTGCATCTGGGAGTGGTGCGACCATGCGGTCAATGTCCCGGACAAAAACGGCAATGCTCGCTATTTTTACGGCGGCGACTTCGGCGATTTCCCGAACAGTTCAATTTGCTGCATCGACGGACTCATCTATCCCGACCGCACTCCGCGCCCCGGCTATTTTGATATGAAGCGCGTCTATCAGCAGTATTCGGCTGCATATAACGGCGACGGCAGTGTGACCGTCACGAGCCGCAGACGCTTCACCTCTCTCGACGATACGACGATTCGCTGGACTCTTTCAGAGAATGGCAAGACCGTTTCAGAGGGTACTGCCGCCGCGCTTTCAACACCCGCGCAGGGGAGCGAGACTGTAAAACTTTTCGACCCCGCGGATTTTGACTCGCTCTCGTCCTGCCTGCTGACCCTGAGCTTTGTTTCAACGAAGGACACTCCTTGGGCGGAAAAGGGCTTCGAAACGGGCTTCGAGCAGTTCGTGCTCAAGGACTATACGCCCTATGTGCCCGAAGACGGCAGAGTCGAGCTCAGCGAAAATGACCGCTTCGCGGTTATCAAGGCGGGAAATATCGCCTATACTTTTGATAAGCCCTACGGGCGTATATCTTCTATAACCTGCAACGGCAAAGAGCTGCTGAGCGCACCCGTTGAGCCGCAGATCTGGCGCGCGCCCTGCTATAACAGAGGCTCGTCGGAGATGTGGAGACTCAAGAACTTCAGATATGCCGCACAGAAAACATATTCCTGCCTCATCTCTGAAACTGACGGCGGCGTGTGTATAAAGACGAAGATAGCAATCGGCGGACCGTCCTGCCCGCCGGTTATCCACGCCGATGTCGATTACAAATTCACGCCCGACGGCTGCGTGACGCTCTGCTTTGACGGCGATGTTATAGAGAAATGCCCGATACTGCCGAAAGTCGGCTACAGGCTCTTTATGCCTTCGGAAAATGAAGGCGTCAGCTATTTCGGCTTCGGTCCGAGAGAAGCTTATGTCGACAGATATAAGTCTCAGCGCCTCGGACTCTGGAACACAACGGCGACAGATAATTTTGAGCATTATATCCGCCCGCAGGAGAACGGCGCGCATTACGGCACGCGTTTTGCCGAGGTCTATTCAAACGCGGCGGGACTCAGATTCGAGCCGTTCGGCATGGAGCATTTCAGCTTCAATGCCCAGCATTTCACGGCGCAGATGCTCGAAGATACGAAGCATGGTTTTGAGCTTAAGCCCCTCAAAGATACCGTTGTCAGCCTCGATTGGCGCATGACGGGAATCAGCGAGGCGGAGTATCACAACGACCCCGAGCGCGCGCTTCGCCGTATCGACGAAAAGAAACTAAATTTCGGCTTTGTTATAAGACCGTTTGAAAAATAAGACTTCACGGGAGAGATACAATGTTTCTGAAAGAACTGCTTGAGGGCACGACCGTTGCGGGCGATTATCCGCAGGCGGATATATGCGATATAGTCTACGACTCGCGCAAGGCAAGACCGGGCACGGCATTTGTCTGCATGAAAGGCGAGACGACTGACGGACATAAATACGCAAAAAGTGCCTATGACCTCGGCTGCCGCGTATTCGTCGCGGAAGAGGCACTCAATTTGCCCGAGGATGCAGTCGTGCTGATGAGCGAAAACACGCGCCGCGACCTCGCGCAGATGAGCATAAACTTCTTCGGTCACCCTGCGGATGAGCTGAAAATGATAGGCATAACCGGCACGAAGGGCAAGACGAGCATAACTTATATCCTGCGCAGTGCGCTCGAAAACTGCGGCATAAAAACAGGCGTTATCGGCACTATCGGCGCGTTTTACGGCGACAAAAAAATACCGACCGTCAACACGACTCCCGAATCGTATGAGCTTCAGAAAATTCTGCGCGAGATGGCGGACGGTGGCTGCGAGGCTGTCTGCATGGAGGTCTCGTCTATAGGGCTCAAGATGAGCCGCGTCCACGGAGTTGAATTCTACGCCGGGATATTTACGAATCTTTCGCCCGACCATATCGGCGGAAACGAGCATAAGACATTTGAAGAATACGCCTATTGGAAAAAGCAGCTCTATGTCCACAGCGGCTTCACTGTCGCCAACCGCGACGATGCGTTTTTTGACGATATCGCCGCCGCGTCAAAAGGTGAGGTGATAAGCTACGGACTCGACGAAAAATGCGATTACTACGCAGAGAATATAAATCCTCTGCGCCGCCCGGGCTTCCTCGGAATAGAGTTCGACTGCAAGAGCAAGTTTGATTCCCCGTGGCACGCGCAGGTCAGTATGCCGGGATTTTTCAGCGTCTACAATGTCCTCGCGTCCGTCGCGCTCCTGCGCAAGATGGGTATACCCGTTGAAAAAATGCGCGAGGCGTTTTCGCATGTGAGCATCGACGGCAGAATGCAGATAGTCCATGTCAGCGACGATTACAGCGTCATTATAGACTACGCGCACAACGGTCTTAGTATGGAGAATGTTATCGAGACTGTCCGCGATTATAAACCCAACCGCGTTGTTGCGCTCTTCGGCTCAACCGGCAACAAAGCGACCATCCGCAGGCAGGAGCTCGGTCTTGTCAGCGCGAAGATGTGCGATTTTATTATAATCACGAGCGACGATCCGGATTTTGAGGATCCGAATGCGATAATAGACGAGATAGCCGGATGGGTCGAAAAAGGCGGCGGAGCGGGTAAATATGTCAAGATAACCGACCGCGCCGAGGCAATAGAATATGCCCTCGACCATATGCAGAAAGGGGATATCCTCCTCCTGCTCGGCAAAGGGCATGAGCATTTCATGAAAGTGAAAGGCGAAAAAATATATTTCAGCGAGCTCGACTGCATCGCGAATTATATGAAAAAACACGGGATGAAGTAGCTTTTATAAAAGCATATATAAAAACGCAAAACCCCGGAGGGTATTCCCTCCGGGGTCGCTTGCATTTTATCAGCCGATTTCTATTCTTCTCGATGTCGGCACGTTTTCTTCTTTCTTGGGCATCGTCAGGGTCAGAACGCCGTCCTTGTATTCGCCGGTGATGTCCTCGGTCTTGACGGACGAGACATCGAAGCTTCTGCTGAACGAGCCGTAAGACCTCTCACGGCGGACAAAGTTGCCATTGTCGTCCTTCTTCTCGGTCTCGCTGCTGCGCTCTGCGCTGATGGTCATGTAGCCGTCTTCAATGTCGACGTGAATGTCTTCCTTCTTGAATCCGGGCAGCTCTGCCTCAAGCACATATTCCTTGCCGTTGTCCTTTATATCGGTCTTGAAGTCTGTTGCGGCCATGTCGCCCCAGAAGTTCTTCTCGAAGTTTTCCATATCTCTGAAAGGATTAAAGAGTGCACGCTGATGTCTGCGTTCATAAGGTGTAAGTTCAAACATAATTGATTCCTCCGTTTGATGTTTATTGTTATTCATATTGAAGCGGTTGTTTTATTTGTCTGACTGCTCTCCGATTTCCATCGGACTCACTCTCTTTCTTCTCCGGGGGCTCTCGCTCCCTTCGTTTGATTATATAGTACCCCTGCTTTGTTAAAAAAGAATACAGTGATATGTGAACAAATTGTAAATACTTAGCACTCTAATCGAAAGAGTGCTAAAACGCCTTAAAAAACACCGCGCAGGTTTTTATCATACGCGGGACATGGGCGGAATATAAATGCATTGACATTTTCTGTTAAGGAGAGGAATGCGATGCAAATCAACGTTATAACGCAGTCGGTCGGTGTCGAAGAGACGCTCGGCAGCTGCACTGCGGAACAGCCGATAGATGCCGATATAACCCTGCCGGATTATTGCCCGGATATAAGGCGCGTGCTCAAGTGCCTTGTCACTCCGCGTATAACCGCAGTCCAGACCGCGGGCGACAGAGCGACGGCGGACGGTTCAGCCGGCGTGTGCGTTATCTATGCCGATGAGCAGGGGACGGTCTACTGCTTCGAGCAGACATATCCGTTTTCAAAATACGCCGATCTCAAGGGCGCGGATGAAAACTGCTGCGTGAATGTGCGTGCCTATACTCAGTATGCCAACTGCCGCGCCGTCAGTCCGCGCAGGCTCGATATCCACGCTGTGGTCAGCGTGGCGTTCGGCATATCCGGAGTAAAAGAAGAGGAGATAATAACCGGAGCCGAGGGCGCGGGAATCCAGCTCAGAAGCTGCGACAGCCGCACCGCGAGCCTCGTCGCCTGTACCGAGACCGCGTTCCCGATGAGCGAGACCGTGCCTCTGCCCGACGGCGACCCGACTGTGTCCTGCGTGCTGAGCGCGCAGGCGGCGGCGCTCGCGCAGGAGATAAAGGTCATCAGCAACAAACTGCTCGTCAAAGGCGAACTCACTGTCAGTGCGGTTTGCCGCGGCGAGGGCGGCGAGATATTCAGCTTCGGTCATTCCATGCCGATAAGCCAGATAATAAATCTCGAGGGCATTGACGAGGACTGCACCTGCTGCGTCTGCCTGCCCGTCACTTCGCTCGAAGTTTTGCCGAAAGCCGACCAGGCGGGCGACAACAGACTGATTGATATCAGCGCGCGCGTCGGCGCGGGAGTCAAGGCTTATCGCGAGCTGAGCTTCCCGACCGTCACCGATGCCTATTCCGTCTGCTGCGACCTTGAAACAAAGAGCCGCAATGCCGATTTCGCGGTCATTGCCGATAAATTCAACGATACTTTCACCTGCCGCAGCACGCAGGATCTGCCGGAGGCGAGGCAGATTCTGGCTCTCTGGTGCTCTGACTTATCGGAGAGCGTGGCGCAGGACTCCGACGGAATAATAATCTCCGGCGAACTGACGCTCCATTTTCTCTATACCGATGCCGAATCCCAGCCATGCTACGCCCAGCGGCAGACGAACTACGAATATCGCCGAGCGGTCAGAAAGTGCGGCGATCTCAAGTGTTCGCCGTGTATCGAGATAACCGCCGCGAGCGCCGCCTGCGCTTCGGGCAGCGCCGATGTCAGGGTCGAGATGAATATCTCCGGCTGTATCTTCGACAGCGTCCGCCGCAAGACCGTCACTTCTATAGAATGTTCCGATTCCGACGGCAAAAAGACGGGCGGCGCCGCGCTGACGGTCTATTTTGCGGATGCGGGCGAGGAGATATGGGATATCGCGAGGCGATATAACACGACCGTCGAAGCGGTGGAGCAGGAAAACGGCATAACGGGCGAAACGGTGGCGCAGAAATGCATGCTGCTGATACCCGGAGTCTGAGGAGGGATAACCGTGCAGGAGAGAAATATTTACAGCGACATTGCAAAGCGCACTCAGGGCGATATTTATATCGGCGTCGTCGGTCCTGTCAGAACCGGAAAATCGACGTTTATAAAGCGTTTCATGGATGCCCTCGTTCTGCCGAATATCGAGAGCCAGAGCGTGCGCGACCGCGCGACCGATGAGCTTCCGCAGTCTGCGGCGGGGCGCACAATAATGACTACCGAGCCGAAATTCATCCCCGAAAACGCAGTCGAAATATCGCTGCAGGCGGAGGCGACATTCCGCGTGCGGCTCATAGACTGCGTGGGATATATTGTCCCGAGTTCCCTCGGCTATATCGAGGGCGAGAGCCCGCGAATGGTAAAAACCCCGTGGTTCGAGCATGAGATACCGTTCAATATGGCGGCGGAGATAGGTACGCAGAAGGTCATCAGCGAACATTCGACAATAGGTCTTGTCATAACGACCGACGGCTCGATAAGCGAGATTCCGCGCAGCGAATATGAAGAAGCCGAAGGCAGGGTAATATCCGAGCTCAAAGGGCTCAAAAAGCCTTTTGTTGTCCTTTTGAACAGCACGAATCCTGAGTCCGACGAAGTCAAAAATATGGCGGCGTCGCTGACCGATAAATACGGCGTGCCCGTCATGCCC
>DKDF01000072.1:13995-21060 GCA_002451755.1 Ruminococcaceae bacterium UBA6855 | reverse complement strand
ATGCCCGTGAACTGCCTCGAGATAGGCGAGGAGGAGATAAAAGAGATTCTTACTCAGGTGCTCTTCGAGTTCCCTGTCAAAGAGGTCAGCGTCGGTCTTCCGGGCTGGGCTATGACCCTCAGCCGCGATCATTGGCTGCGCTCCGGACTTTGCAGCGCCGTGAGCGAAGCGGCGCAGAACCTCCGCACCCTCCGCGATGTAAAACACCTCGCCGAGGATATTTGCTCGTGCGAATATGTGACGGGCGCGAAGATAGCTAAGATGGATCTGTCCTGCGGCGCGGCGCGGATAGAGGCGCAGATAGACGGAAGTCTCTTCTATAAGATACTCGCCGAGGAGACGGGACTTGAAATCTCCGGCGAACAGGATCTGATGAGCTGCATGCGCGAACTCGCCGCCGTGCGCCGCGAATATGAGCGGCTCAAGGGCGCGCTCGACGAAGTTGAAGCAACGGGCTACGGAATAGTCATGCCGTCGCTCGATGAGCTGAGCCTCGAAGAGCCGGAGATAATGCGCCAGGGCGGCAGATACGGCGTGCGCCTGCGCGCCTCCGCTCCGTCGATACACATGATGAAGGCGAATATAACAACCGAAGTTGCGCCGATAGTCGGTTCGGAATCCCAGTCCGAAGAACTCGTCAATTATATGCTCAAGGAGTTCGAAGAGGATCCGACAAAGATATGGGAGTCGAATATCTTCGGCAAGTCACTGCATGAGCTCGTCAACGAGGGACTGCACAACAAGCTCTACCGTATGCCCGCCGCGGCTCGTATGAAGCTGCAGGAGACGCTCGAAAAAGTCATCAACGAGGGATGCAGCGGACTCATCTGCATCATCCTGTAAAATAATATCGGCTGTGCCTGAAGATTAGGTGCAGCCGATATTTTTTATATTAGCTCTTGACACAAACAAATGTTCTGATATATAATATGTGCGAACAAATGTTTGAAATCTGGTGAGAGCGTGGATTTGTTTGACAAGCTGAAGATACTTTCCGATTCAGCGAAATATGATGTCGCCTGCACGAGCAGCGGAACTGACAGATCCTCAGGCGGCGAGGGGATAGGCAACGCCGCCGCGTGCGGTATATGCCACAGCTTCGCGGCGGACGGCAGATGTATATCCCTGCTGAAAGTCCTCATGAGCAATGCCTGCGTCTTTGACTGCAAATATTGTGTCAACCGCGTCTCCAACGATGTACGCCGCGCAACCTTTTCACCGCGCGAACTTGCGGAGCTGACGATGAATTTTTATCGCCGAAATTATATCGAGGGGCTTTTTCTCTCGTCCGCTGTCGTCGGCAGTCCCGATTATACCTGCGAGCGCATGATTGAGACTCTGCGCATCCTGCGCGAAGAATATAAATTTGGCGGATATATCCACGCCAAAGCGATTCCGGGCGCGGATAACGTGCTGATAACCCGCCTCGGTATGCTTGCAGACAGAATGAGCGTCAATATCGAGCTGCCGTCGAACAACAGCCTGCAAACTCTCGCGCCGGACAAAACAAAGGAGTCGATACTCCGCCCGATGGGGCTCATTACAAATAAGATAAAAGAGAGCTCGGCGGAGCTTGTCAGATATAAGCACGCGCCGCGCTTCGCCTCCGGTGGTCAGAGCACACAGCTGATAGTCGGCGCAACGCCCGACAGCGACTATCAGATAATGTCGCTCTCCGCGGCGCTCTATAAAAAATATGAGCTCAAGCGCGTGTTCTATTCGGCGTATATCCCGGTCGTCGAGAATCCGCTTTTGCCCGCGAAAACAACTGAGCCGCCGCTTCTGCGCGAGCATAGACTCTATCAGGCGGATTGGCTTTTGCGCTATTACGGTTTCGACGCGAACGAACTTCTCGATGAGAAGCACCCGTTCTTAAACCCCTATGTTGACCCGAAATGCAACTGGGCGCTCAATCATATGGAGCTGTTCCCGCTCGAAATAAACCGCGCAACAAAGGAAGAACTGCTTAGAATACCGGGCGTCGGCGTGCGCAGTGTTCAAAGAATTTTGGCGGCGCGGCGCGTCTCTCCATTGAGCTTTGAAGATCTCAAAAAACTCGGCGTGGTGCTCAAACGCGCCCAGTATTTCATAACCTGCAAGGGCAAACATTTGGCGGGACTCAATGTCAATCCAGACAGAGTCCTCGGCTCGTTAATTTCCGAGCGGTGTCAGTCGCTTTTGCCGAATATGCAGGGCGAACAGCTGAGCCTGTTCGACAACAGGATAACAAGAGAGGATGTAGTACAATGTCTGCACGGTCAGATGTAACATATGTATATGACGGCTCGTTCGAGGGACTTCTGACGGCTGTTTTCGAGAGCTTTGAGAGCCGCGAACTGCCGTGTTCCATAGTCGCGGAGGATGAGTTCGTGCCGACTCTCTTCGCGTGCAAAACCGTTGATACCGACCCGCAAAAGGCGGACAGAGTTCGCCGCGGGCTCAAAAATGTCAGCGCCGATGTCTGGAACGCCGTGCGGCTCGGGTACCTGACCTGCGTCGAGGATAGGGGAACGCTCATCAATGATTTTGTGCATATGGCGATGCACTACGGCGCGGGTGTCATGCGTATGCTCGCCGACGATACTGTTTCGCGCCTGACGAAAGCCGTCCGCGCCCTCAAGCAGGAGAGCCATAAATATACCGGTTTTGTCCGATTCAGCATCAGCGAGGATAATACCCTCACTTCGATTATCGAGCCGAAAAATTCCGTCCTGCCTCTGCTCGCGCCGCATTTCTGCGACAGATATCCGAACGAATCGTTTCTCATATATGACAAGACCCATTCGCAGGCGCTCGTCTGGCATAACAGGCAGAAAATGATTATCCCGTTAGACGGCTTTGAACAGCCGCAGGCGGGGGATGAGGAGCTGTATTTCCGCGCGCTGTGGAAGCATTTCTATGATACGGTAGCTATCGAGGCGCGGTATAATCCCAAGTGCCGCATGAGCTTCATGCCCAAACGCTATTGGAATCAGCTCCCGGAAATGGACGAGAGCAATTCACCCGATGCCGTGCGCGGAGTCAAAAGAATCGGGGCATAAAAAAGCAGGAGCCGCTGGGCTCCTGCTTTTGGTATTTTTTAATCCTGTGCGTGGTTTGAAAGCTTGATTTCGTCGTTGTCCGTGAATTCCGCGATGATTCCGTTTTCGTCAACCGTCGCGAATATCGCGCTGTGGCTCTTCATTGTAAGCGTCCATTTGACATCGGGATATATCTTCCCGAGTCTGTTTGTGACTATCGCTATCTTCGGCGAAAGTCCCTTTGCAAATTTCCACGAGGTCGAGCCGTAGTAGCCGTGGTGTCCGACTTTGAGGATGTCGACTTTGTGGAGCTTCGGCAGAAGAATTTCTTCGAGTCCCGTTGTTCTCGTTATATCCGATGCGAGGAATGCGCTCCGCTCGCCCTTTTCAACCATCGTCCCGACCGATTCGGCGTTTTCGCCCTGTCCGTGAAGACGCGCGTCGTCAAGTGCCGTGTTGTAGAATGTCAGCGTGAAGTCGCCGAATTTGAACGGCTCGCTCGGTATATCTGAAGTAACAACAGTACCCCTGTTCTGAAACGCCTTTACCGTGTCCGAATATGTTGTCTCGATGCCCCAGCCGTTGTATTCATATTCGTGTGCAATCTCGCGGTTGACGGGCTTTATGTAGAATGTTTTTACCGTGATATCCGGGTCGTTGGCTATCGCCTCAAATGTGCCGACATGGTCGTAGTGGTTGTGCGTGCCGAGTGCAAATTCAAGCGTCACTTTGCCCTCCGCGTCGCCGGCAGCTTTTTTCAGATATTTTATAACAGCCTCTTCGCTGCCGTTGTAGCTGAGCTTCCTGCGCGGATTTCGGTCACCCTCGCCGGAGTCAATGAGTGCGAATTTGCCGTTTGATTCTATGAGTATCGCGTCGGAGTTGTAGGTGTTGAGAAAATGTATCCTGTCCGCCGTGCCATCCGACGAAAACTGCGCCGGGGTGATTTCAAATTTATTCTGATATCTGTTGCACATCGCAACGCAGATTATATCCAGCGAAAAGACAGAAAGCATTATCGCCATCATTATCCATGTCGCAATTTTTTTGATTAGCTTGTCCCTTGTCATATTCCCTCCGAAGCGCAAAAATAAAAACGCTTTTAAAAGTATATCATACTTTTTTAGTAAATGTCCATATGCAGACGCGCCAAAAAGCGCCGAATTTAATTGTATTCGGCGCTTTTTTGTGATATCATATACATATTAAGTGCAATACTAATCCTGATTTTCACCCTTGGGGTCGATCGCCTGCATTATCAGCGAGCCGAAGAGCATAACTCCCATGCTCGGGCGGATGCAGTCTATCGCATCCTTTGCGAGATATATGCATCTCCAGTAGTCGAATCCGCGCCCCGCGAGCAGCAGTGCGCAGACGGCGAGAGTGAAGAGCAGCTCAAAAATAATGACCGCGCCGAGCAGCATTCTGCGCGAAACGGGATTTATGTAGCTTAAATTTTCTGCAATTTTTTCTTTTATGCCGCGCATATCCGCACCTCCGTTTGTTTGATTCTAACCCGGAGTGCGATTTTTCGCAATGCAAAGATTTTTACTTTTGAGGAAAGGAGAGGAAAACGAATGTCCGTCGGAATATCCACCGCCTGCTTTTATCCAGCCGCGACAGAAGAGGCTCTGCGCTGTGTCGCCGAAGCGGGGGCAAAAGTCACCGAGGTGTTTTTTAATTCGCCGTCGGAGTTGGAGCCGGATTTTCTCCGCCGCATTTCGTCTATAGCCTCTGACAGCGGCATTCGCATCCGCTCGATACATCCGTTTACCTCGTTCGCCGAGGGCTATATCCTCTTCAGCCAGTATGAGCGCCGCTTCGACGATTACAGGGAGTTTTACAAAAAATACTATGCCGCCGCATCTGCGATAGGCGCGAAAATAGTCGTGCTCCACGGCGCAAAACTGCCGGTGAATATCGGCACGGACGAATACGCCGAACGCCTCGATTTGCTCGTCCGCGACGCGCAGGAGCAGGGGATAATCCTCGCTCAGGAAAATGTTGTCCATCATAACGGGCAGACGCCGGAGCTTATGAATGAGCTGAAATCGCGCCTCGGTGCGAATTTTCATATGGTGCTCGACATCAAGCAGGCGTATCTCGCCGGAGTCGACCCGATAGAATTTTTCAGGGAGTTTTCCGATAATATCTGCCACATACATCTGAGTGATCACGACGAAAATCACAAGTGCATGCCGCCGTTTGACGGAAAATTTGATTTTGCCGCCCTCTTTTCGCTCATGAAAGAAACCGGATATTCCGGCGACTGCGTTATCGAGCTCTACCGCTCGGGCTTCGAGCGCATAGATCAGCTGACCGATTCGATGCATATGCTCGAAAGATTATATTGACAACAAGTTTGACTTTGTGCGATAATAAAATATAGAAATTCGGCAAAGGGGCATTGCGCGTGGAAGCTAAGAAGCATATCGATCTTATTGACATACTCAAGGGCGTCGCTATCATCTCGGTGCTTATATGCCATTCGGTGATAGTGTATCCGGTGAATCTTGAGGAAGTTGCGTGGTGCAATATTCTCAAAAGATTTGTGGATTCTTATCAGATGCCGCTGTTCTTTATAATATCGGGCTTTTTGTGTTCGTATAAGGGCAATTACGGCGGATATCTTCTTGCCCGCGTGAAGAGAATACTTGTGCCGTATATCGTTTTCGATGCCGCCGCGCTGCTTCTCAGAGTTGTCGGCGGAAGCTTTGTCAACAGGAGCATTGATATCAAATCCGCAATTTTTCAGCTCTTCCTGCAGGGAACGTCGGCGGGCGGCTACTGGTTCCTCTACACTCTGTTCATAATTTCGGTCATCGCACCGCTTTTCTCGGTTATACTGAAAAAGAACAGACTTCTCGGTCTGCCGATTATAGCGGTCTGTGTTGCCGTCTCTGCTCTGTTTGATCTGCCGGAGATATGCTGCCTGAAGAGCGTTGTGTATTATCTTACATATTTTATTATCGGCATGATTCTCAAGGGCTGCGATTTCGGAAAGATAAAAGACAAACGTATCGTTATCCTGACAGTGAGCGCAGTGGTGTTCTGTCTGTCATTCATTCCGCTGAGAATCTATGCCGACAAAGTGTATTCTGTTGCCGGAATATATATATCCGCGCTTTCGGCTTCGGCTTTCTTTGCCTCGTTCTTCTCTTTGGTGAAAATGCCGAAGCTCATAAAGAATCAGCTGATGACGAGCGGAAAATATTCCCTCCAGTACTATCTGCTCAATGCGTTTTTGATAACCGGATTGCGCTGGCTCATAGTTACAAAAGCCCATATCACGGCTCCCGCGCTAATAGTGCTGATAATGTTCGCCGTGAGCTATATTGTGAGCTACCTTGTATCAAAATATATTCTTGACAGCAACAACTTCTTCAGGTTTTTGTGCGGCCTGAAAGTCCAAAAAAATAAGTAAGATGGAGTGATAGCTTTGAAGTGTCCGTTCTGTGGTTTTGAAGAGAGCAAGGTCATCGACTCGCGTCCTACCGACGAGGGCGAGAGAATACGCCGCCGCCGCGAATGCATCAGCTGCGGCAAGCGTTTTACGACCTATGAGATAATCGAGACCGTGCCGATAGTTGTCGTCAAAAAGGACAAGTCGCGCGAGGTCTTTGACAGAAACAAGCTTTTCAACAGTATGCTCAAGGCGTGCGAAAAGCGTCCGGTCTATATGGAACAGCTCGAAAAGGCAGTCAGCGAGATAGAGGCGGTGCTCCAGAATTCGCTCGACCGCGAGGTGACTACCGTCTATATCGGCGAGCTCGCGATGGAGAAGCTCAAGAGCATCGACGAAGTCGCCTATGTCCGCTTCGCCTCCGTCTACAGGCAGTTCAAGGATATCAATACATTTATGGACGAGCTCGCAAAGCTGCTCAAAGAAAAATAAAAAACCAAGGATCGCTCCGGCGGTCCTTGAATTTTTATCTGTTTGTAAAATACTATACTTATTCTTTGACAAAATAAAAAATTGTTGCAAAATCCATATAGGCTCCCCTGTAGGGGAGCTGGCTCGGCGCAGCCGAGACTGAGAGGTTGT
>DKDF01000072.1:0-13956 GCA_002451755.1 Ruminococcaceae bacterium UBA6855 | reverse complement strand
CGGATATCATCCGCCCGCGAATCTGCACAAATTCGGTGGCATCTGATACAAAGCCATAACAATTCCGAATTGCCGAGAGTCAAATCAATTGTTTTGATTTTGCAACCAATCGTATCAACCGCCGGCTCAAATTTTTTCTTCTCGTTGCCAAAGCTGTGATAAAGTGATAAAATCTAATCAACATATATTAATGGATGGGGTAAAAGTGGAGTCTGTCAAAACAAATCTGAAAAACAACTGTAAGTCGGCGGGAAAGTATCTGCTGACTTTTCTGAAATGGTTCGCCCTCGCCGCGGTCACGGGAGCCGTCGGCGGCGTGGTCGGTGCGCTGTTTCATCTGAGCGTCGAATATGTTACCGGCGTGCGCAAAGCTCATTCGTGGATAGTGTTTCTGCTGCCTGTCGGTGGACTTGTGATAGCCGGTTTGTATAAGCTCTCGGGCAAAAAAGATATCGGTACGAACGAAATACTCGATGCCGTGCGCTCGCCGCAGGGCGTGCCGGCGTTGCTCGCGCCGCTGATATTTGTCTCGACTGTTATAACGCATCTTTTCGGCGGCTCCGCCGGACGAGAGGGCGCGGCTCTTCAGCTCGGCGGCAGCATCGCGGGGCTGATAGGCAAAATAGCCCGCCTCGATGAAAAAGATATGCATATCATGACGATGTGCGGCATGAGCGCCGTGTTCTCCGCGCTTTTCGGAACGCCGATAACCGCCGCCGTTTTCGCACTCGGTGTTATCAGCGTCGGTGTCATTTATTATGCGGGTCTGCTTCCATGCGTCGTGTCCGCGTTTGTCGCATATTTTATTTCGACACTCATGGGCACCGAACCCGTCGCGTTCACCGTCTCGAATATCCCTGCATTCTCGCTCAAGAGCTGCCTGCTTACCGCTCTGCTCGCCGCAATATGCGCTCTGCTGAGCATCGGATTCTGCCTCGGTCTGCACGGCACGCATAAGCTCTTTGCAAAGCTTTTTAAAAACACTTTCGTCCGCGCAGTCGTCGGCGGACTCATAATCGTTGCGCTGTCTCTTATCTGCCGAAGCGGGGACTACAACGGCGCAGGCATGGATATAGTCGAGCGCGCCATCGGCGGCAATGCGAAACCCGAGGCGTTTTTGCTCAAATTTATCTTCACCGCCGTCACCGTCGGTTCGGGATATAAAGGCGGCGAGATAGTCCCGACTTTCTTCGTCGGAGCGACCTTCGGCTGCGTAGTCGGCGGACTCATCGGGCTCGATCCCGGGTTTGCCGCGGCGGTCGGACTCGTTTCGCTTTTCTGCGGCGTTGTCAACTGTCCGCTCGCTTCAATATTCCTGAGCATCGAACTCTTCGGCGCGCAGGGTATGCCGCTGTTTGCGCTCGCCGCCGCCGTGAGCTATCTGCTCTCCGGCTATTACGGACTCTACAGCAGCCAGAAGATAGTCTATTCAAAGCTCCGCGCAGAGCTTGTGAATATAAACGCAAAGTAAGTTATTGACTTTGCACCCGTTAACTGATAAGCTTATTTCAAACAATTAGTGGGAGGGAAAATATGGATGCATTAAAAGCCAAAAAAGGATTTATATGTGATATGGACGGCGTCATATATCACGGAGACAGACTGCTTCCGGATGTCAAAGAGTTCGTGGAGTGGCTGTATAAAGAAAACAAGTCGTTCCTGTTCCTGACGAATTCTAGCGAACGCTCGCCGCGTGAGCTTCAGCAGAAGCTTGAGAGAATGGGACTTTATGTTGACGAGAGCCATTTCTATACCAGCGCCCTCGCGACGGCAAAATTTATCAGCAGTCAGAAGCCCGGCTGTTCAGCGTATGTTATCGGCGCGCCCGGACTTGTCAACGCGCTCTACGATCAGGGCATCACGATGAACAGCATCGACCCGGATTATGTCATAGTCGGCGAGACTTCGAGCTATAACTATGAGACGGTCGTCCATGCGTCGAATCTTGTCAGAAACGGCGCGAAGCTCATCGGCACGAATACCGATCTCACGGGTCCCGTCGAGGACGGCATCGTTCCCGCGTGCCGCGCGCTCATATCTCCCATAGAGATGGCGACGGGCAAGAAAGCGTATTTCGTCGGCAAACCCAATCCGCTCATGATGCGCACGGGACTCAAAATGCTCGGCGTCCACTCGGCGGAGGCAGCTATGATAGGCGACAGAATGGACACGGATGTCATCGCGGGTATCGAAACAGGTCTCGACACAGTTCTCGTCCTTTCGGGAGTCACGAGCCTTGAGGATGTCAATCTCTATCCCTACAGACCCACATATATATTCAATGGCGTCGGCGACGTCTTTTCGGAAATATAACAAAAACGGAGAGTTAAAATGCATTACGAAAACAACTGGGAATCACTCAACAGCCGCCATGTGCCGGATTGGTTCGCGGACGCGAAGTTCGGCATATTCATCCACTGGGGTCTCTATTCCGTGCCCGCGTATACCGAAAAAGGGCAGTATGCCGAGTGGTATATGCAGCAGATACGCGACGAGAACAGCGCCGCGCGCAAGTTCCACGACAGGGTGTATGCCCCCGGAACGCAGTATGAGGACTTTGTCAGCGGATTTAAAGCAGAGCTTTTTGATGCCGACGAGTGGGCGCAGCTCTTTGAAAAGTCCGGCGCAAAGTATATAAACCTCGTCTCGAAGCACCATGACGGCTTCTGCCTGTTCAAGAGCGACTACGCATGGAACTGGAACAGCGTCGATGTCGGACCCCACAGGGATTTCTGCAGCGAACTGAAAGCCGCGCTCGAAAAGACGGATGTCAAGTTTGGCGTCTACCATTCGGTTTATGAGTGGTTCCATCCGCTCTATCTCAAAGATCCCGAGGAGTATGCCGTAAAGCATCTTATCCCGATGCTCAAAGAGCTTATAACAAAATACGAGCCGTGGACTCTGTTCACGGACGGGGAGTGGGATCACCCGAGCTCCGTCTGGCACTCGACCGATTTCCTCCAGTGGCTCTATAACGAATCGCCCGTCAAAGATACGATAGTCCCCAATGACCGCTGGGGCACGGAGACAAGAGGTCGCCTGGGCGGCAATTTCACCACCGAATATGGCATAATCGACAACGGCAGACGCATCGAAGAAGTCGAGCTCGACCGCCCGTTCGAGGAGTGCCGCGGCATCGGTGCATCGTTCGGACTCAACCGCATCGAGGGCGTTGACGAATATCTGAGCAGCAAAGAGCTCATCGAAACGCTCTGCTCGCTCGTCTCGAAGGGCGGCAACTTCCTGCTCAATATCGGCCCCGCCGCGGACGGCACCATTCCTGTTATTATGCAGGAGCGCCTGCTCGATATGGGCAAGTGGCTCAGTGTCAACGGCGACGCTATCTACGGCACGCGCATTTATACCAAAGCGCCGCAGGAGGGTACACATTACACCAAAAAGGGTGACAAGGTCTACGCAATAACGAACGCCTATCCGTTCGGCAGCCTCACGCTCGACAAGGTGGATTACAATCCGGATATAAAGGCAAAGCTTTTAGCACATGACGCGCCCATAGCCGTCGAAAACGATAACGGCAAAGCAAAGCTCGTCTTCCCGCAGATAAACCCCGACGAAATGAAGTGCGGCTGGCTCTATGCCTTCGAACTCGGCGGAGTGAAGTAAAGACAAAATAAAAAGCGCAGGATGTTGATTTGTTTTCAACATCCTGCTTTTTGTTGCCTTGGAGCTTTATGCCGTCGGGGGAGTGGGATTGTCCTGCTGAGAAGCGGCAGCCATCTGTACCGCGTTGAAGATCTTCTTTGAGAGACCGGACTGATTTACGCATCCTACAATACCGGTTATTAACGGAATGAGGCACACAAACCAACCGAGCGCGATAGCGATTATCTTGTTGCTCCACTCGTCCTCAACGCTCACGTTGAGCGAGTCATTCATGAGTGTGAGCGTGACCTTGCATTCAAGACCGAGACCGATTATGTTCTTTATGCCGTCACGGTCGATCTTGACATTCAGGTTTGCGAGCGTGTCGTTCAATATGACCGGTGTGCACTCGAATCCCTGCGCTCTGAGCGCTTCTGCTGCCGCGTTTGTCACGCCGGCGATGCCTGTGCCGCTTTTGAGAGGCACAATTGTTGTCTTTGCCATTGTTTTACCATCCTCTTTCTCGAGATTTAAATATTTTGAACAGCTTATAAATTATGCTGTTGCAAAAATCAAACATAACAATTTCACTTTTGCCGATGAGCCTGAAAATATATACCGCGAACAAAGCAGTAAAAAACATAACTGCAAGAAATATCGTGACTTTTTTTGGAATGTGTTTTCTGAAGAGATATACGGCAGCTGCGGGCGGCAGCGCAGGAACCATCGGATGAAACCGAATCGCGGCGCGTATATCAAGCCTGAGCATGGCTAATACTGCGCGCGTCATTCCGCATCCCGGGCAGGGGATGCCGAACAGCTGCTTTAGCGGACATCCTACAGTCAGATAGAATGTCACAAGAACCGCGGCAAGAATGGCGTTGCGCAGTAGGTATGGATTTTTCATCGCCTGCACAACTCGCGAAGCCCGGTTGCTGTCATATATCTTTTTCAAAGCCGTGAAATATCCTTAGTTTTTGATTTCCTTGATATCGTAGCTGTCGCTCCAGCTGGTGATATTTGATGCAATTACTTCGTTGGTGCTGTTGACGGAAGAAGCGATACTGAAGTCCAGGGCGTCGGCACTGCTCGTTCCCCATTTCAGTGTTCCGTCAGGATATTTCACAACATTCTCTGCACATACGCAAGTATATATGTTTGCAGTAGTGCCATACTCACTTTTGCTTTTGCATGAAAAACGATAGATGAAGCAGATTTTATTGTACACCTTATCATGGACGGAGTCGGGGAAAAGACTCCGCTTATTGGCTTTGAGAGAAACCATATATGTGTCGACTAAAGTTTTTTCTGTCACCTCGGCGATTATAAAACCACCATATGCATCCATAAGATAAGTGTTGTCTACCGCTTTCGCACATTGAGCTGTTACAAAATCGTCGCGCTCTTTCTTGAGCGAATCAAGGTTGAGCCCTTCAACGGATGTTATATATTCCGGCATATTTGATATGTCGAACTGCTTTGTTTCGCTTGCAAGAGTATATCCGCCGTTGGCGGGGCTCAGCGAAGCTGTTATTGTGGCCTTTTCTCCGTTGGCATAACGATCCTTGTCTGCTGAAAATTTGACTTTTTCCTGCACCTCGGGGTCGCACTCCGAGGTGTTGATTGAAACCTGGCAGAAAGGGGATATACCTGTGACCGTTATATCAAGCCCTTTGAACGGATCAAGCACAATGCCGGAAGAATTCTTACTGCTCTTGCCGCTCTCTCCGCTTTCGCTTGCCGAACCGCCCTTTATGACTTCTATATCCTTGGTCTTGTTTTTCTTGCAGGCGGCAAAAGAAAATAAAATCAATAAGACCGAGATTAAAGCAAAAATCCTTTTTGTCATTTTGTGCTCTCCGTTCCTGCTGCAATTGCAGCTTTCTGTGTCTTTTTGAGCTTCGATGAAAACAGCTTGGTTATAATAAACGCAAATACCGTTTCCGCAAGATAGACATAAGCCATGAACTTTATTTCTATCTCCGAGGATGAAGCCTGCGAGTATACAAGTACAATTACAAAATACAGCAGGAAGTTATATATCGAGGCGATGTAATTGAGTATCAGATATTTCTTCTGATATGCTTTTCCAAGAACGATCGGAAGAACGGTGAACACAATGGCGGCAACCGCTGCTATGACGCCTATGTTGAGAAGCGGAAGCAGATACTGTGCGTCTCCCGTGTCCGATGCGGAACCGCCGTAGCTTTCAATGAGCTTCTTCATTTCATTGAGCACCTTGATGAAGGATCCGCTCTTTGAAGAAAAAATAATCCGTATTTCTATCATGTCCGAGAACATGAGCGCAATGTTGAGAATAAATGCCGCCGCCGTGGCTAAAAACAGCGGCTTCGCTTCTTTGAGATTGTTGTATGAATTTATGATCTTGCCTGTATATCCGCTGTAAGAAGCGGATTTTGGGGCTTTGCTGAATAACGGTGCGGAATTTTCTGCACCGTCTCCGGGAATTTTTGTTCCGCATACGGGGCAAAATGATTCCGTCCCCGCGATTTCTTTGCCGCATTTGCTGCAATATTTCATGGTATGACCTCCTCGTTAGAATTCGACTAAGTACCAGTCGCCGTTTTCTTTTACCATATCAAATGTTTGCTCGGTTGTGCTCTCCGCATATAAATAGTCTTCACTTGTCCAGACATCGGCGGTCACTCTGGCGTGAGTGTCATCTGTAAAAACGATTTTTTTGACGGTGAACTTTACCTGTTCATCCTCTGTGGCGACGCCGATTGAGAACAAACTGCTGAACATGTCGCCGCCCAGGTTGAAGTTGAACGGACCGACGCTGCCCTGAACCATTGAACCGAGCGTTCCGAATCCCTTGAGGGCGTTTCTGCTCTTCGCGTCAAAACATTCTATGCACCCGTTTAAATCACCGCTTGCGTATGCGGTTTCGAATTTTTCCAGGCATTCCACAATCTTTTCTTCGTCGCTTTTTTGAAAGAATATGAAATATGCGCCTGTACATACGACAACCAAAGCTATCACTATTGCTATTACCTTTTTCATAATTCTGCCCACCGCCCACATTTACGAGTTATACATCTGTGCTATCTCGTTATAGCAATTTTCGCATATTACGACATTGTCGTCCATGACTGTGCTTTCATAGCGCTTTCCGGTCGATTCTTTTCCGCAGAGGTCACATGTGAACGACTTCTGCGAGCGTGTGCAGGATGCGAAAAATGCAACCATCAGACACATGAAAACGATAAGGACTTTTTTTATTGCTGCTGCTCCTCCTTTCTGCTCTTGTTTTTGCGCTTTTAGAACGCTAAGAAAATCTTAACCTATTTCAGGTTAAATGTCAATACTCTGAAACAGGGTAGAATATAATTTTTTTCACAGTGCAGAGTTGAGGTGCAGGTATAAAATGTATAAGAGAATTCGTGATCTTCGAGAGGATCACGACCTTAATCAAACACAAGTTGCAAAAATTCTCGGAATGTCTCAGACGGGGTATTCCAAGTATGAGACAGGAGAGAACGACCTTCCGACAGCAGTGCTTATAAAACTTTCCCGATTCTATGACACAAGCATAGACTACCTTCTGGGTGAGACGGATGAAATAAAAAGATATCCGTAAAAGCGTATAGAGCTGCTGGGTTTGAGACCGTAGCGTAAAACAAAAAATCCCGGAACATCAATAACGGTGTTCCGGGATTTTTATGTATTTTTAGCGGGTTTAGTCCGCAATACTCTGCATTTACTCTGCACTTTCCGGGCTGTTTTGTGAATACATGACACTGAAAAATGTTCTCACGTTTGGCGATTTGCTTAAAGAACTCGTTGATTCTATCGTCTGAGTTTTAAAATATTTGAATGGGTGATACAAAATGACTTTGCAAAATACATTTGATGAGTTTTTGATTACTCAGCAGATAAAGGGGAATTCACAGAAAACAGTTGCTTATTACAGAAATTGTGTTTCACCTATGATTAGTTATATCGGTGCTGATATGGATATTCATTTGTTGAACGCTGAAATATTGCGAAAATACGCTCTGTTTCTTCGTAGGCGCGGTATTTGTGATAACAGTTACAAAACATACATAAAGGGCATTAAAGCCTATTTGCATTGGCTTTTTGAGGAAGATTACACAGCTCTCAATCTTAGCGACAAATTAAAGCTTCCGAAAGCACAGCGAAAAACTATTGATATTCTCAATCCTGCTGAGATTAAATTCATTTTCTCATGTTTTGACACAAAGAATATTCAAGGGCTTCGGAATTATTGTATTTGTGCGCTTATGCTTGATAGCGGTCTTCGCCGTGGTGAAGTCATTCGTTTAAAAGTGTCTGATGTGCATATATTCGAGGGCTATGCCGTTATCAATGGAAAAGGAAACAAACAACGCCTTGTTCCGCTCGGCAACAAATCAAAGCGGTATTTGATAAAGTATATCAACCTCAGACCGATTGATATTGATAGTGAAGCATTGTTTCTCACGAAGCAGGGGAGACCGATTACAAGTTCAACGATAGCTCGGGTTTTTAAGACCCTACAGACTCAAAAAGTCGCTCAAGGCTCATTGACTCGCCGAATTTATCCGCACTTGTTACGGCATACTTTTGCAACTTCTTATCTTGAAAACGGCGGTAATATCTACGCTTTGCAACAGATTCTCGGACATACTACGCTTGATATGGTTAAAAAGTATGTCCATTTGACACAGGCTAAAACGGTGGTCAATTTCAGCAATTACAGTCCTCTTGATAATTTGAAGTAGATAAAGAAAAAGCCCGCAATCTCAACGATTACGAGCTTTTTTCTTTAATTGGTCCGAGTGGCGAGACTTGAACTCACGGCCTCTTGACCCCCAGTCAAGCGCGCTACCAGCTGCGCCACACCCGGTTGTACCTAAATTTAGCTTGCTTCCCGCTTGTCGGCTTTTGCTTAATCGCCGCGGCGCTTCCTTTAGAAACATAGTCGCGGTACTTCGCTTGGGGCGCTCGTTCCGCTCCTTGTTTCTTCACCTCGGAGCAATGCCTTCATCCGCCACAGGCGGCGGCATTTCTCCTCGCCCAGCTGCGCCACACCCGGAAAGCTCATCAATAATACCACAAGAAAAGCGATTTGGCAAGTCTTTTTTCAAACTTTTTTAAAATATTCGCCACTTTTTTACTTTCTTCCTCATTTCCGCTCTTTCTCTTTACTTTTTATCTCTCTCTATGCTAAAATCTAAAGGACGGAAGGAGAGTCAGATATGGCAAAAATAATCGGAACAAACATACCTAACATCCCGTGGGAGGATAAACCCGCAGGATTTGAATACCCCGTGTGGCGTTACAGCGGCAATCCCGTTATCACCCGCGACAATCTGCATATGGCGAACAGCATTTTTAATTCCGCTGTTGTACCTTACGGCTCGGGCTTTGCCGGAGTTTTCAGGGCGGATATCCGCTCGCGCGCCCAGAAGCTCGTTGTCGGCTTCAGCAAAGACGCGATAAACTGGGAGCTTGAGGATAAATATATCTTCGACGGCTACGATCCGCGCTTGTGCGAGCTTGACGGAAAATACTATCTTTCGTGGGTCAATCTTACCCCTCACGGCACAACTATCGGCATAGCATATACAGAGGATTTCAAGAGCTGGACTCAGCTTGAGGATGCCTGCTATCCCGTTGCCCGCAACGGCGTTCTTTTCCCGCGCAAGGTGAATGGCGAGTATCTTCTGCTCATTCGCCCGTGCGACAGGGGACACACCCCTTACGGCGATATATTCATCAGTCAGTCGAAAGACCTCACTTATTGGGGCAAGCACCGCTTTGTTATGAGCCCGGTTGAGAACTGGGAGGCGACAAAGGTCGGAGCGGGTCCGACTCCTATTGAAACGGACGAGGGCTGGCTCATGTTCTATCACGGCGTGCTCACGAGCTGCAATGGCTTCACTTACAGCATGGGCGCCGCCATCCTAGACAAGAATGAGCCGTGGAAGGTGCTCCACCGCGCGGACAGCTTCCTGCTGGCTCCCCATGAGCTTTATGAATGCGTCGGCGATGTGCCGAATGTCGTGTTCCCATGCGCCGCGCTCGCGGACGCCGAGACCGGCAGAATAGCTATCTATTACGGAGCCGCCGATACTTCGGTCGCCCTTGCGTTTACAACCGTTGATGAAACTGTGAAGTACATCAGGGACAACGACATTATAAAATAAAAATGCAGCCGTGGGATGATTCTCACGGCTGTTTCATTCCTTTTCCGAGCCTTTCGAGCGCGCGTTTTTCTATCCTGCTGACATAGGAGCGGGAGATGTTCATCATCGACGCTATCTCTCGCTGCGTCAGCGGTTCGTTGCCGTCGAGTCCGTAGCGCATGACGATTATCGCCTTTTCGCGCGGGTCGGGTATGCCGAGGACGAGCCCGCGCAGCTTTTCACTCTTTATTTTTAAATCAAGATCGTCTGCGATGCAGTCCGGTGTGCAGATAATATCCATTAGCGTGAGCGGGTTTCCCTCGCTGTCGCTGTCGATCGGGTCTTCGAGCGAGATGTCGTGCGCGCTCTTTTTCATCGAGCGAAAGTGCATCAGTATCTCATTTTCAACGCATTTCGCGGCGTATGTCGCAAGGCGCGTGCCCTTGTCGGGCTTGAACGAGTCTATAGCCTTTATCAGTCCGACCGTGCCTATAGAGATAAGATCGTCCTGATCCGAATATGCGGCGTAGTATTTTTTGACTATGTGTGCCACGAGCCGCAGGTTGTGCTCGATGAGTTCGCTGCGCGCCGATTTGTCGCCCGCGTGCATTTTTGCAAGAGCCTCGCGCTCCTGCGCCGCACTCAGCGGCGGGGCAAATGAGCCCGGCTGGCTCAGATGCAGGATAAAAAAGAGAAATCCGTTTGAAAATAACTGCAAAAACCAACCGAACACAGCACCGCCTCCCGTAGAATATCTATATTCGCGGTTTGCCGGAGTTTGCAAGTCCGGGCTTTTTTTGTAAATTCACTTGAAACTTCGGGACGGCTATAATATAATAATCTGTAGAAAAATCGGGAACGGAGGTGCTCTCGTGTCGGATATCAAACTCGGCGCGCAGCTCTATACTTTACGCGACTACATACAGAATTATGAGGATGCTGAAAAGACTTTTGCTTATCTTGATTCTATCGGCATCAACACGATTCAGATTTCCGCTATCGGACCTATCGAGCCGGAGAAGGTCGCACATCTTGTTGATAAGTACAATATGGATGTCTGCGTCACGCACACTTCGTTCGACCGCATGCTCAGCGATACCGAAGCCGTTGTCAGGGAGCATAAGATGATCCACTGCGACACGCTCGGAGTCGGCTGCATGCCCGGGGAGTACAGCGGCAGCGAAGAGGGCGTGCGCGAGTTTATAAAGCTCACGGGCGAGCTCGCAAAAAAGCTTCGCGATATGGGGATGCATTTTGCCTATCATAACCACGCCTTCGAGTTCAAGAAATATAACGGCAGGCGCGTCATAGATATGCTTATCGACGACACCGACCCCGAGCTGTTCGGCTTTATTATGGACACATATTGGGTTCAGTACGGCGGCGGCGATCCGGCGGATTTCATAAAGCGCCTCAGCGGCAGAATGAAGGTCTGCCACTTCAAAGATTATAAAATCAACAGCGAGAACAAGCCCGATTTTGCCGAAGTAGGCACGGGCAACCTCAATCTCGATGAGTGCTACCGCGCGTGCAGGGATTCGGGTGTAAGATATATCGTTATCGAGCAGGACACCTGCGATATCGACCCGCGCGAGTCGA
Organism: Ruminococcaceae bacterium UBA6855; assembly: GCA_002451755.1. Classification (GTDB taxonomy): domain Bacteria; phylum Bacillota; class Clostridia; order Oscillospirales; family Acutalibacteraceae; genus CAG-177. Next base: position 2,602 of record DKDF01000072.1, on the reverse strand, counting down.
TGGCGATAAGCTACAAGAACCTTGTTGATATAGCAAAGAGAAACAGCTGATTTTTGGGAAGGGATGACAGAAGTGGAAGGAAAGATGAAGTTCCCCGTAGTTGATAGGGGATACGATATTGCGGCAACGGATGCGTATATCTCGATGCTGCAGGAGGAATACAATAAAATTTACGCCTGGGGCTCGGAGCTTGAAAAGCGTGCCGAAGCTCCCGCAGGCGAAGCGGCTTCGAGCGAAGAGATAGAAGCTCTCAGAACGCAGAACCGCAGTTTATATAACAACTGCGTGGCGTTTGCAAAGCATATAAAACGCCTCGAAAAGCTCAGAGACGAGCAGGGCAGATATATGGTTGACGAGCTCAACGCCGCAGAGAACAAGAAGAAAGCTCTCGAAAAGGAGATATCCGATCTTGAGGCGCAGAAGAGCCTGCTCGAAGTGAGCAATGAGTCGGCTCGCGGCCAGTCCGATGCAATAGTCACTGCCGCGCGCAGCCAGGCGCAGAAGACAGTTACCGAAGCGCAGGAGCAGGCGAACGCAATAGTCGCCGAGGCGCAGAAGAAAGCCGAAACTATCCTGCGCGAGCGTATCGGCAGAATGTCCGCCGTGTGCGCCCAGCTTAACGATATGTTTGATAAGCAGTAAGCTTTTCAATATAATAACCGGGAATGAAGTTCTCCCTTGACCGTGTGTCAGAACCGCTTTTTGAGCTGATGACTTCTGCAATTTTACTTTGCAGAAGCTGTCAGCTTTCTGCTTTTTATGGGAGGATTTTTTTATGTTGGCATCACTTTCGCTCATCTTTCTCGTCGGTCTCGCCATGGCGGAGATATGCAGGCGGATAAAACTTCCACGCATTATAGGCATGCTCGCGACGGGCATCGTTCTCGGTCCGTATGTGCTCGATTGGCTCGACCAGTCGATACTTGGCATCTCGTCCGAGCTTCGCCGCATGGCGCTTATAATAATTTTGATAAAAGCGGGGCTTTCACTCGACCTGTCCGACCTCAAAAGAGTCGGCAGACCGGCTGTGATGATGTCGTGCGTCCCGGCAGGCTTTGAAATTATCGGCTATGTTGTTCTGGCGCCGCTCCTGCTCGGTGTGACGAGAATTGAGGCGGCTGTCATGGGCGCTGTGCTCGCCGCCGTGTCCCCGGCGGTCGTCGTGCCGCGTATGGTCAGATTGATGGACGAAAAGCGCGGAACGGATAAGAGCATACCCCAGCTGATAATGGCGGGCGCATCGTGCGACGATATTTTTGTCATAGTCCTGTTCTCGACCTTCGTCGGTATGGCGCAGGGCGGCAGCGCAAAGGCGGCCGATATTATCGGTATACCAGTGTCTATAGTCCTCGGCGTGCTCATGGGCGCAGCTGCGGGATTCATTATGTCCGTATTTTTTGAGACTGCCTATGCCCATAAGCACTGCATACGAAACAGCACAAAAGTCATTCTTGTGCTCGGAGTATCGTTCCTTTTGGTGTCCGTTGAAACATGGCTCGAGGGAAAAGTGCCCGTTTCCGGTCTGCTCGCGGTCGTCAGTATGGCATGCGTGCTGAAAATAAAAAGCACCGATTTTGTTTCAAAACGCCTCTCCGAAAAATTCGGCAAGCTGTGGATAGCCGCCGAAGTTCTGCTATTTGTTCTTGTCGGCGCGGCGGTTGATATCCGTTATATGCTCTCCGCTGGTCTGCCCGCAGTCGGGCTGATATTCGGCGCGCTTGTTTTCAGATCAACAGGCGTTCTGCTGTGCCTTGTCGGTACACCTATGAGCTTCAAGGAACGCCTTTTTTGTGTGATAGCCTATCTGCCCAAAGCTACAGTTCAGGCGGCTATAGGCTCCGTGCCGCTCTCACTCGGTCTGCCGTGCGGCAAAACGGTGCTCTCCGTCGCCGTTCTCGGAATAGTGATAACCGCTCCGCTCGGCGCTCTCGGAATCGATCTGAGCTGCAAACGCTGCCTCAATAAAGAAGAAAGACGGCATGAGCCGTCTACCCTGTAAAATCTTCTATCAGCTTTTGAAGTGCTTCGTCGCCCTCGACCGTTATTCCCTTGTAGACGCGCTCGGCTTCGCCGCGGGGCAGGGAGGATGTGAAAACATCGAATACCTCCTGGGGCTCGTCCTCGCCGTAGACGAACACAGCTATCCTGCCGTTGTAGTCGCGCATGATGTATTTTTCGCTCCCGTCCGCCGCGGTGTTTTCGATTATAGCCGAGACGGTCAGAAACGCCGCGGCGCAGAACGCGAGGGCAACGGCGATGCTTTTTATCGTGGTTTTCATCTTTCCTTTTCCTTTCCGCAGGCTTACTTTTTCTGCTTTCGTGGTGATTTTTGCCCCTTTTGGGCGTTTTTATACGCTGTTTTATACAGTATCATTGTTTTGATTTTACGAAATAGTGAGAATATTTGGATTTAGACTAAACTTTTTGCAAAAAGTATGCTATAATTTTTAAATGAATTGTAATGTGAAGGAGGCGCACGGATGGCAAAAAGCTCCGCAAACGCATCGAAAAAGATGGGAACAGCCAAAAAATCTTCCAAAAAGAAGAATAAAAAGCCGAATAAAAAGGCCGGCAAGATAGCTCTGCTGGTTATCCTCTGCGC
>DKDF01000081.1:16081-16763 GCA_002451755.1 Ruminococcaceae bacterium UBA6855 | reverse complement strand
ATGCCGAAACGCGGGTAGTGTATATCATTTGATTATAGTAGGACGCGAAGGCATAGGGTGAATTATACAATTTCATATCTTGCCGCTTGTGCGGCATCGGTGCGTCGAGTCGCCGCACCCTACAAATGCATACCAATAAAATTGTGATAGATTCTGCGAGCGGATGATATCCGCCTTGCTTACTTTGAGCGAAGCGAAACTAACCCCTCAGTCTTGGCTTCGCCAATCCAGCTCCCCTGCAGGGGAGCCTATGAAACGGAGAAAGCTAAAATGATAAAATATAACGGCAAATTGGTTTCACGGGCGAAAGAATTACGAAAGTGTTCGACACCGCAGGAAAATCACTTATGGTATGATTTTTTGCGGGAATATCCGCTGAAATTTCAGCGGCAAAAAGTTGTCGGCAACTATATTCTGGACTTTTATTGCAACCGCGCGAAAATAGCAATTGAGATAGACGGTTCTCAGCATTATGAAGATGACAGCAGAAAATATGATGATAGGCGCACCGAGATTCTTGAAAAGCAGGGGATAAAGGTGCTTCGCTTTTCTAATTACGAGATTAATACATCTTTTGACGAAGTCTGTGAAAATATTGACTATGAAACAAAGCAAAGAATTTGAAAGCGGCTATCAAATAAAAATGTTGCTCGGTTCCCATGGGCTCCCCTGCAGGGGAGCT
>DKDF01000081.1:15008-16041 GCA_002451755.1 Ruminococcaceae bacterium UBA6855 | reverse complement strand
GTCACGAAGTGACTGAGGGGTTTGACCGAAAGCTGGTTTTTTGTATCAATTTTATTCAGAAATGGCAGCTCTTTATTCGCTTGGAAGAAATATGCAATTCTCTTGTTTTTAAACTTAAAATGAGCCGATAATATCATAATTTAAAAAATATCGTTCAGCGCTATTGACTCTTATTTTGCTTGTGCTATAATAAAAATGTCACAAGGTGACCGACGGTCAGCAAAAGTGTGGAGGCGCGGAATGAAAAGCAATGACGAACGCATCAAAACTCTTGAAAATTTCAATATAATCGGACGGAAAAAACGACCCGTCGCGGCGGTATTACTCTTGCTGCTGACGGTGGCATTCGTCGTGCTCGGCATTGTCGTTCCGTCGTTTGCAATAGTTGTCGTGATAGTGCCGATAACCTCGGCGATATTCTTCTATCTCGCCGCCGCCGTGTTTCTTTCTCTGTCTATAGCTATGTTCAAGGGCGTGGACACGGTGCGCTGCCCGTACTGCGGCGCGGAATACTATCTCACGCCGGACAAGAGCCGTCTGCATTGCAAAAAATGCGGCAAGGACAGCTGCAGGGGATAAAGCAAAATAAAAATCAACCGCCGCAAGGATTTTTCCCTGCGGCGGTTTGCTATACAATAATATATTTTAAATATATCTTATTTTATGCCTGCGGCTCCCTTGAGGGCATTGACTTTGTCGGTGTGCTCCCAGGGCAGGTCGATATCGGTTCTGCCGACATGGCCGAGAGCGGCTACCTGACGGTAAATCGGGCGGCGGAGGTCAAGCTCCTTGATTATTGAAGCCGGGCGAAGATCAAAGACCTCGTTCGCGGCGGCGGCTATCTCGGAGTCGGGGATAATGCCGGTGCCGAAGCTGTCGACAAAAACGGAGACGGGCTCGTCAACGCCGATGGCGTAGGCGATTTCAACCTCGCACTTGTCTGCAAGACCTGCGGCGACGATGTTCTTCGCCATGTATCTTGCGGCATATGCTGCGGAGCGGTCGACCTTTGTCGGGTCCTTGCCGGAGAATG
>DKDF01000081.1:12976-14976 GCA_002451755.1 Ruminococcaceae bacterium UBA6855 | reverse complement strand
CGGAGAATGCGCCGCCGCCGTGGCGTGAATATCCGCCGTAGGTGTCAACGATTATCTTTCTGCCGGTGAGGCCGCTGTCGCCCTGAGGACCGCCGGTGACAAAGCGTCCGGTGGGGTTAATGAATATCTTCGTCTGGTCGTCCATCATATCCGCGGGGATGATCTCGCGGATAACATTCTTTTCGATGTCGCGGCGAAGCGTCTCGGTCTCGATATATGCGGCGTGTTGCGAGGATACGACAACAGCGTCGATTCTTACGGGAGTGCCGTCCTCGGCATACTCGACCGTGACCTGAGTTTTTCCGTCGGGTCTGAGATAGGGGAGAGTGCCGTCCGCGCGGACTTTCGTCAGCTGAGCGGCGAGCTTGTGAGCGAGCGAGATGGGCAGAGGCATAAGCTCCGGAGTCTCGCGGCACGCATAGCCGAACATCATTCCCTGGTCGCCCGCGCCCTGACGGTCAACGCCCAGTGCGATGTCGGGGGACTGCTTGTCTATAGTTGTAAGTATAGCGCAGGTGTGGCCGTCGAAGCCCTTTTCTGGGCTGTCATAGCCGATGTCGCAGATGACCTGGCGCGCTATCGAGGGGATGTCTATCTTCGCGCTCGTGGTTATCTCGCCCATTATCATGACCATGCCGGTCGTGCAGCAGCACTCGCAGGCAACTCTGCCGTTCTTGTCCTCGGCGAGGATAGCGTCAAGGACTGCGTCGGAGATCTGGTCGCAGATCTTATCGGGATGTCCGCCCGTTACGGATTCGGATGTGAAAAAGTAGTTTGCCATGTTTTTGTCCTCCTTCTGACAAATAAAAAAAGCGCTCGGCGAAACCGCTAAGCACTTCTGGGCGATACGGATCTCTCCGCCGCCGGCCTTATCTTCCGGTCTGCACCGCAGGATTTAGCACCTTGAATAATCAGGTTGCCGGGCTTCACAGGGCCTGTTCCCTCAGCCGCTCTTAATAAGGAAATATTAAATTTCGACAGCTATTCTACTCTTTCGTATACACTTTGTCAATAGCATTTAAAAAACATTCGGCTTGAAAATATTGTAAGTATTGTTATCGGTTTGATTTTTGCCGATATATGCGGTATAATATGAGCCTGTCATGAACCGACGAGACGCAGACTATACTTTAATATATATAATATTGCCTGCGCCGAGAAAAATAAAATCAAAAAACACTTGCATTGTCCGGCACTTTGTGCTAAAATATCTAAGCATTTGTTATCCGTCACAGCTTCGATGACGGGGTTTAATGCCGAAGCGGCATGGCCGCACTACATTAAAGCGGGCGCTCCTCTTTCATCTAATTTGTTACGAACGTCTGAAAATCAACGGAGGAATATAAAATGGACGCACTCAAAGTTATTGCACAGGATTCGCTTAAAACAGGCGACGAGATCCCCCAGATCAAGATCGGTGATACCGTAAAGGTTTCCGTTAAGATCCGCGAGGGCGAGAGAGAAAGAATTCAGGCTTTCGAAGGAACCGTTATTGCCCGCAAGGGTTCGGGCGTTTCCGAGACCTTCACCGTTCGCAGAGTTTCCTACGGTGTCGGCGTCGAGAGAGTCTTCCCGGTACATTCACCCAACGTTGCTAAGGTTGAGCTCATCAGAAGCGGTAAGGTCCGCAGAAGCAAGCTCTATTACCTCAGAGACAGAGTCGGTAAGGCCGCGAGAGTCAAGAGCCAGGTCAAATAATTGTGCGAATGAGGGTGTAACATTTATTTGTTACACCTTTTTCACTTAAAACGGGGTTTACGCGATGCGCAGAGTCGAGGAATATTGGTTCAAATTTGAATATCCTGCCGCACTCTCGCAGGAGACGGAAAGCGAAGAGGAGCTGCCCAAGCGGAATCAAAAGCTGTGGGGCATAGTATATGATGCGGTTGCCACACTCGAGTCGGCTGTTATTATACTCATGCTGTTCTTTTCGCTGGTGTTCAGACCCGCTGCGGTTATCGGCGACTCAATGCTCCCGAATTTCAGCGGCGGCGACAGGG
>DKDF01000081.1:811-12946 GCA_002451755.1 Ruminococcaceae bacterium UBA6855 | reverse complement strand
AGGGTCGCGTGCGTACATAGTTTTTCCGGCTACGAGCGCGGCGATGTTATAATAATATCCCACGCCACGCGCAAGGATGAGTCGATAATAAAGCGAGTTATCGCGGTCGGCGGCGACACGGTGGATATAGATTTCTATAAGGGCACCGTCAGCGTCAACGGTCAGGTGCTCGACGAGCCGTATGTGAACACCCCGACGAATCTGAGCTATGATATGACCTTTCCCGTGACCGTTCCCGAGGGCAAGCTTTTTGTTCTCGGCGACAACAGAAACGATTCCCTCGATTCGCGTTCGACGGATATCGGCTTTATAAACGAGAACAAGGTTCTCGGCAAGGTCGTTTTCAGGTTCTACCCGTTTGACAGAATCAAAATAATCAAAAACTGAGCCGCAAGGCTTGAGATTTGAAGGCGGACTGTTATGCAGGAAAATAATGAACTTCAAATGAATAATACGGAAGAGCAGGCTGATGTTGAGAAGAAGCCGAAGAATTCAAAGACGGTCAGCAATATCTATGACATAGTCTCCGTCGTTGTGTCGGCGGTCGCGGTGATTGCCATTGTTTTCACTTTTGTGACCCGCGTGCTCGTCGTCTCCGGCGCGTCGATGAACCCGACTCTCAACAACGGCGACACCGTGGCGATAAGCTCGCTCAAGCGCTCGTTTGACTACGGCGACATAGTTATCGTCGCCCAGCCCAACGCCATGCACAAGACGCTGATAAAGCGCGTTATCGCAGTCGGCGGTCAGACGGTGGATATCGACACGGAAAAGGGCGTTGTCTATGTTGACGGCAAGGCGCTCGACGAAAAATATACGCTTGAGCCTACTTATACCGCCGGCAATGTCGAGTTCCCCGTAACCGTTCCCGAGGGCAGCCTCTTTGTTATGGGCGACAACAGAAACGACTCGACGGACAGCCGCATGAGCGTCGTCGGATTTATCGACGAGAAATATATCATGGGCAAGGTCGTCGGCAGAATCATGCCGCTCGGTCAGTGGGATGTCTACTATAATTTCAATCCGGATTCGGACAAATAACCTGTCCGCGCTATAATATGCAATCAAGACGCAGCTTCGGCTGCGTTTTTTGCTTGTAAAGACAAAGTTTTTTTGCTATACTCATCTCGGGGAAAACGAAAGGCGGAGTATCTTTGAACGGAAAAATTGCTGTTGTCGGCGCGAATCAGCAGGCGCTCGTGTTCGCGGCTCTTGCGGCGAAAGCGGGCTTTGAGGTGACTGTTATCGAGCAGAAGCCGAAAAATGAAGTTGCCTACGGCTGGACGGACGACATGGAAGCGGCGGCGCTCGCCGATGCGGGACTTCCCAAGCCGCCCGAGGATTGCTGTGTCGATTCCTGTACGCCTGTGTTCGTCGCGCCCAATTCTTCGAAGCGCGTTGAGATAACCGACGCGGGCGAACCGCAGGATCTCGCGCTCAAAAGGCGCAGGTTCAACGCATGGCTCGAAGAGCGGGCTATTGACGCGGGCGCGCGGATAGTATATGAGCGGCGGGTCGAAAAAGCTCTTCACGACGGCAAAAAAATAATCGGTCTTCAGGTCGATAACGGCGGCGCGGTGAGCTGCGATTTGCTCGTTGACTGCGGCGGCGTCAATTCCGCGATAAGAGAACAGCTTATGGATTCGTTCCCGATAACGGGCAGAATAGATGACGGGGATAAATTCTTTGTCCGCCGTACTATTTTTGAACGCCCGGAGGGGAGCGAATATAAATACAAAAAGCAGATATACCTCAAGCATCTCGGCGAGAGGGGAATATCATGGTGCAATCTCGCGGGGGACGGAAAATATGCCGATGTGCTTATCGGGCGCATTGGTTCGCTCAGCGACGAAAATTATGCCCGCGCCCTTGATAACTTGAAAAAAGATAATTCAATAATAGGCGAAAAAATTATATGCGGCGGCGAAAAGTTGCAGATTCCGCTGAGAAAGCCGCTCCCGCGCATGACTTTGCCCGGCTATGTCCTGCTCGGCGACAGCGCGTGCATGACGATTCCGCTCATAGGCAGCGGCATGGCAAGCTCGATAAGGGCGGCGAAAATGCTCGCGGATGTGATAAGCAACCCGCGCGGCGAAGCGTTCTCGCAGGAGAATCTTTATCGCTATCAGCTCGCGTTCATGAAGCGGATAGGCTCGGAGCACGCGTTTATAAATACGATGAAAAACTGGCTGCTCTCGGCGGACAACGGCGACATAACGCTGATGATAGACTCGGGGCTGCTCGCCTGCGTGGTCGCGTCCGCAGAGGGTGCGTCCGGCGGAATGCCGAAGGCTGTGTGCCGCATTGCGGTAAAACGCCCGCCGCTGCTGATAAAGCTTATAAGCCTGCTCATAAAAGCTGCTAGAGCAAAAAAGACGGCGCTCTCGATGCCGGAAGAATATGACGAAAAGCAGTTTGATTTATGGCGCAATAAATATGAGCGCATATAGTCCTAAGGAGGAAGAATTTTGGAAAACGGAGATCTTTATGTCCAGTGGTTTCCGGGTCATATGGCTCGGACGCGCAGACAGATAAAAGAGAGCCTGCCGCTCGTTGATGCGGTGGTCGAGATAGTTGACGCGCGCGTGCCCGTGAGCAGCCGCAACCCCGAACTGCCGGAGCTTATCGGGCAAAAGCCGCTCATGGTCATTCTCAACAAATGCGACCTCGCCGACGAAAACGCGACGCGCCGCAGGATATCCGAGCTCGGCAAGCAGGGCGTGACGGCGATAGCCGTTGACTGCCGCTCGGGCAAGGGCTTAAACGCCTTTGCGCCGACAGTTCGCCGCGTACTCAGCGAAAAAATCGAGGCGAACGCCCAAAAGGGCATGGCCGGCAAGCCGCTTCGCTTGATGGTAGTCGGCATACCCAACACCGGCAAGTCCTCGTTTATTAACCGCATGGCGGGCAAAAACAAGGCGAAGGTTGCGGACAAGCCCGGGGTCACGCGCCAAAACCAGTGGTTCAGCATCGGGAGCGGCATCGAGCTGCTCGACACGCCCGGCGTGCTCTGGCCGAAGTTCGACGATCCGGATGTCGGTCTGCGCCTCGCGTTCATCGGCTCTGTCAAGGACACTATTCTCGACATCGAGCTTATCGCGGCGCGCTTCCTGACGATAATGAACGAGAACTATCCAGAGAGGATAAAGGAAAGATATAAGCTCGAATTTCCGCCGGAGAGCGAGGAATTTGAACGCCTTGAGATGCTCGCGAGAAAGCGCGGAATGCTGATAAGCGGCGGCGAGCCGGACACGGAACGCGCGGCGGTAATGCTCCTCGACGAGTACCGCGCGGGCAAATTAGGCAGAATAACGCTCGACTGATAAAAGGAGAAAGATACCATGAAAAAGACGACCATTCTCAGAGTTATAGCTCTTTTGGCGGCTCTGCTCATGCTCTGCGCCTGTCAGAAGGCAGTGCCCGCAGGCGGCGAGGCGGAGAGCAACGATTCGCAGAGCACTACTGCCGACACCCGCGAGCCAGTCAGCGTGAATATCCTCGCCGTGGGCGACAATCTTATTCACGGGGTCATATATAATCAGGCGCACGCCCGCTCGGCGACAGGCGGCTACGACTTCACATATGCCTATAAAAATGTCGCTTCCACCGTTGCGGCGGCTGATATAAGCATAATCAATCAGGAGACGATAATCGACCCAGAGAAAGCACCGAGCACATATCCCTGCTTCAATTCTCCGACCGAGCTCGGCGACGAGATGGTGAAGATAGGCTTCGATGTCTTTAATATCGCGAACAACCACTCGCTCGACAAGGGCGAGAGCGGGCTGAGAAATGCCATAAAGTTCTGGAAGAGCAAGAACGTTGTTTTCTGCGGAGCTTATCTCGACGAAGAGGACTACAAGACCATACCGACAAATACGGTCAAGGGTATTAAATTCGCCTATGTCGGGCTGACCGAACCCACGAACGGACTGAGCCTGCCCGAGGGCAGCAAGACGATACTCATGCTCGGCGCGGACGAGGACAGGATAGAGAAGCGCGTCAAGGCGGCGTCCGAGATAAGCGATATGACTATAGTCAACGTCCACTGGGGCGAGGAATATACCCACACGCCGACGGATCGTCAGCGTGAGCTTGCGCAGAAGCTCGCCGACTGGGGCGCGGATATAATCATCGGCACTCATCCCCATGTCATCCAGCCCGTTGAATACATAACCGCCGCGGACGGCAGAAAAGTTCTCGTTATCTATTCGCTCGGCAATTTTATTTCCGCGCAGGACAGAGGACCGAGAATGCTCGGCGGCATGATGCACATAACCGTCACAAAGGACTACCGGAAGAACACGACCGAGGTCACAAAGGCGAAGTTCACGGGTACTGTCACCCACTATGACTCGGGCTTCTCAAATGTCAGGGTGTATAACCTCGCGGACTACACCGACGCGCTCGCGTCGCGTCACGGAGTGTGCTCGACAACGCCGTCGTTCAGCCTCAATTATCTCAACTCGCTGCTCCACGATGTCGTCAGCGACGAATTTTTGGAGGACTGAGATGGCTGAAGAGATAGACCGCTATTACTATGAGCGAACCGCCGCGGAGCACGGCTTCGAGTGCGTCTGCGGAATAGATGAGGCGGGGCGAGGACCTCTTGCGGGTCCGGTCTTTGCCGCCGCCGTGATACTGCCCAAAGATTATATTATCGAGGGCTTGAACGATTCAAAAAAGCTCAGCGAGAAAAAGCGCGACCTGCTCTTTGACGAGATAAAGGAGCACGCCGTCTATGCCGTCGCGAGCGCGAGCGTTGAAGAGATCGACGAGATGAACATTCTCAACGCGACTTTTCTCGCCATGCGCCGCGCGTTCGAGGCTCTGCCCGAGCGTCCGCAGGTGGCGTTTGTGGACGGCAACCGCCTGCCGGGTCTGCCCGTGCCGTCAAAGGCTATTGTAAAGGGCGACTCCCTGAGCGCATCAATAGCCGCAGCGTCGATAATGGCGAAGGTCAGCAGGGACAGATATATGCTCTCGCTCGACGAGCAGTATCCGGAATACTGCTTCAAAAAGCACAAGGGCTACGGCACGAAGCTGCACTATGAAAAAATACGCGAATTCGGCATATCTCCCGTCCACAGAAAGACGTTTTTGAAGAAACTGCCGGAGGGGTGGTAATATGCTCAGCGAAAAGGAAAAGCCCGGACTCTGGGGCGAGATATATGCCGCGCGCTTCATGCGCGAAAACGGCTATGAGATAATAACCGCGAACTACCGCTGCCGCCTCGGCGAGATAGACATAATAGCGAAAAAGGACGGCTTCTTGGTGTTCACCGAGGTCAAGACCCGCTCACCCGGCGCGATAGCTCCGGGGCGCGAGGCGGTCGGCGGCGCAAAGCAGGAGAGGATAATCGAGACCGCTTCGCTTTTCATGCAGAAAAATAACTACGATCTTCAGCCGCGCTTCGATGTGGCGGAGGTTACGCTCGGAAAGGAGAACGAGCCGATTTCCTGCGAATATATAGAAAATGCGTTTGACAGCAGTTTCTGAGTAATATTCGGCATCGGCGCAAATATTATTCTATGGGTGATTTTATGGATTTTTTCGATCTGCACTGCGATACTCTTACCGAGTGCATGGACGACGGAGACAGCCTTTTGAAAAATAAACGCGACATAGATTTTGAGCGCGGAAAAATCTTCGGACGGTGGAACCAGGTTTTCGCCGTCTTTGTTCCCGATAGCATGGATGATTCCCTCGTCGAGTCATATTTTGATTCGGCGTGTGACTTCTATTGGAGTGAGCTTAAAAAGAAAGGGGATTTCTTCCCGATTCTGTCGGCGGAGGATGTCCGCGGACATTCGCGCGGAGTCATGCTCGCGATGGAGAGCTCGCGCGGAGTCGGCAGCCTTGAGCGGCTCGAAAAGCTCTATGAGCGCGGGCTGCGGCTCATAACCCTCACCTGGAACGCGAAGAACCGCGCCGCCGGCGGCTGGCAGGACGGGAGCGGGCTGAGTGACTAGGGCAGAGAGCTGGTCGCGAAAATGGAAAAGCTCGGAATAGTCACCGACGTGTCGCACCTGAGCGACAGGGGCTTCTATGACCTCTGTGAGTTCACCGACGCGCCGTTTATCGCGAGCCACTCGGACGCGCGCGCCGTCCACAACGAACTGAGATCGCTTACCGACGACCAGATAAAAATTATTATCGAGCGCGGCGGGCTTATAGGACTCAATTTCTATGACCGCTTCCTCGGCGGAAACGGCGGCAGGGAAGAGCTGCTGCGCCACACCGAGCATATGCTCTCCCTCGGCGCGGAAAATGTTCTGAGCATAGGCTCGGATTACGATGGGTGCAGGATATCGCCAGAGCTTCGCGGAATGGAAAAAGTGCCGAGCATCTGCGTCTATCTTGAAGAAAACGGCATACCCGAGGAGATATGCCGCAAAATATTTTTTGAAAACGCCGCGCACTTCTTTGAAAAGGTTTTACAACCAAGGCGCGTTATGCTATAATAAAATGTAATTTAACGCGAAGGATGGTCTCTATGCGATACACAAGTACAAGAGATAAAAATGTAGACGTCAGCTCATCCTGGGCTATAGCTCAGGGCATCTCTGCCGACGGCGGACTGTTTGTCCCCGTTGAGATTCCGAAGGTGAGTCTTGACGATATCGCCGCCATGGCGAATATGTCCTATATTGAGCGCGCAAAGCGCGTGCTCAGCCTGTATCTTACCGATTTCACCGCCGAGGAGCTTGCCTACTGCGTCGAGGGCGCATACGGCGACAACAAGTTCTCCTCCGAGGATATCGCTCCGATACACGAGCTCAAAGCGGGCGAAGAGATTCTTGAGCTCTGGCGCGGCCCCACCTGCGCTTTCAAAGACATGGCGCTCCAGATGCTCCCGAGACTTATGACCGTCTCGGTCAAAAAGGCAGTCGGAACGCGCGAGACCGTTATTCTTGTCGCCACTTCGGGCGACACGGGCAAGGCGGCTCTCGAGGGCTTCAAGGATGTTGATGGCACGAAGATTCTCGTGTTCTATCCCGACGAGGGAGTCAGCCCCATGCAGAAGCTCCAGATGACCACGCAGGAGGGCTCGAATGTTGCCGTCTGCGCGATAAAGGGCAACTTTGACGACGCACAGACCGGAGTCAAGACGATATTCACCGATAAAGAGATAGGCAAGAAGCTCGCCGAGCACGGCATGGCTTTCTCCTCCGCGAACTCCATCAACTGGGGTCGCCTCGTGCCGCAGATCGTCTATTATTTCTCCGCTTACTGCGACATGATAAGAAACGGCAGAATCAAGGCGGGCGACAAGATTAATTTTGTCGTCCCGACCGGAAACTTCGGCAATATCCTCGCCGCCTACTATGCGCGCGAGATGGGTCTGCCGGTTGACCGCCTTGTCTGCGCGTCGAACAAAAACCGCGTGCTCACCGATTTCTTTGACACAGGCGTTTATGACATCAACCGCAGCTTCTATACGACTTCGTCGCCGTCGATGGATATTCTCATTTCGAGCAACCTCGAACGCCTGCTTTTCATTGCGAGCGGCTATTCCGATGAGTTTGTGCGCGAGATGATGGGCGACCTCAAGCAGAAGGGCAAGTATACCATGCCCGAAAATGTAATGAGCGCGATTAACTCCGTTTTCCGCGCCGGCTGCTGCGACGATGAGGGCACTAAAGATACGATTAAAAAGACATTTGAAAACTACGGCTATCTGTGCGACACGCATACGGCTGTCGGCATCAATGTCTATGAAAAATATGCAGAAAAAACGGGGGATAAGACTCCCACAGTTATCGATTCGACCGCAAATCCGTTCAAGTTCAGCCGCAGCGTGCTCGACGCAGTCGAACCCGGCGCATCCGAGGGACTTGACGAGTTCAGCATGGTCGGCGAGCTCGCCCGCGTAACAAAGACAAGCTGCCCCCCGCAGCTCGCCGATCTCAGGGACAAGCCCGTGAGATTCAGGGACGTCTGCGACAGGGACAGCATGGAGAAGGCTGTTTTCAGACTGCTCGGTATATGACGCGGGGCGTTCCCCGTGTTCAGCAGCCGCAGTGCTTCTTCGAGTTGTCGAGCTCAAATGTTGCGCACAGCGTGTCCTGGCATGAGCAGGCGCTCGTGTTGCCTATTTCGATGTGACCTGCGGTGCACTTGTAATCGTCCGCGTGATGGACGCAGTTGCAGGCGTTGCAGCGGATATCCTTGATGACCTTATCCATTTTCGATTACCTCCGAATGTTTTTGCGGCTCATGCCGCTGAAAGTATTTTGCCCGGCTCAAAGCCCGATTATTAAAAAGAAAAGGAGAGCACGATGTCACTTTTTGCAATTGCGGATACGCATCTTTCCCTGTCCGCGGACAAGCCTATGGATATATTCAACGGCTGGAGCGACTATGTGCAGCGCCTCGAAAAAAATTGGCGGGCTGTTGTCTCGGACGGCGACACGGTAGTTATCCCCGGCGATGTGTCGTGGGCGATGTCGCTCGAGGGCGCTCAGAAAGATTTTGCTTTTCTCGACTCGCTCCCCGGCAAAAAAATACTCATGAAGGGCAATCATGACTACTGGTGGAACACCGCCCGGAAAATGGAAAATTTTTTCAAAGAAAAGGGCTTTGAAACGCTTTCTATAGTCCACAACAGCGCAGTGCTCGTCGGAAATATCTCCGTCTGCGGCACGCGCGGCTGGTTCTTCGACGCGGAGGAGGACGCGGACAAAAAGGTTCTTCTGCGCGAGGCGGGACGGCTTCGCACATCGATAGAAAGCGGAATCGCGCTCGGCGGCGAGCCGGTAGTGTTTCTCCACTATCCGCCGATAACGCAGGATAGAATATGCCCCGAAATATATGATGTCCTCGTCGAGTACAAAATAAAACGGTGCTTCTACGGGCATCTCCATTCTTTTGCAACAAAAAGCGCTTTTGAGGGCGAGCGCGACGGGATAAAGTTTTCTCTTATCTCCGGCGATCACCTCGAATTTTTGCCCAAACTTATTGAAAAGCAGCCGTAATTTCTGCCCGTCGGCGAATTTTGCGGCTAAAACGAAGAAAAAATCCCTGTTTTGGCAGAAAATCTGAAAAATAGTGTAGAAATTTTAACATATCTCTGCTATAATCTTAGAGTTACCTGTATAATGGGAGGAAAAACGAATGAGTTTAAAATCATCAAACAAAACGGATACCAACGTCTATACGCTGGAGATCGAGATCGGCGCAGAGCCGTTCAAGGCTGCTGTTCTCAAGGCTTATAACAAGGCCAAGAGCAAGATTGCGCTTCCCGGTTTCCGCAAGGGCAAAGCTCCTCTTGCCATGATCGAGAGATTCTACGGCAAGGATGTCTTCTATGAAGATGCACTTGAGATAGCTTTCCCCGAGGCTGTTTCCGACGCTTACAAGGAAGCGGGCATCGAGCCTGTTGACAGCCCGAAGGACGTCAATGTTAAGTCGATCGGCGAGGACGGCGTTCTCTTCGAGATGAAAGTTACCGTCAAGCCCGAGGATATCAAGGTCAAGGCTTACAAGGGTCTCGAGGCCGAGAAGGCTGAAGCTGCCGTCACCCCCGAAGAGGTTGACGCACGCATCGAGGCTATGAGAGAGCGCAACGCAAGAACCATCACCGTTGAGGATCGCGCAGCCGCCAAGGGCGACATCGCAGTCATCGACTTCGAGGGCTTTGTCGACGGCAAGGCTTTTGAGGGCGGCAAGGGCTCCAACTATGAGCTTGAGCTCGGTTCGGGTCAGTTCATCCCCGGCTTTGAGGATCAGGTCATCGGCCACAACGCAGGCGAGAGCTTCGATGTCAACGTCAAGTTCCCCGAGGAGTACACTCCCGAGCTTGCGGGCAAGGATGCCACTTTCAAGGTCACTCTTCACGAGATAAAGGTCAAGGAGCTTCCCGAGCTCGACGATGAGTTCGCGAAGGATCTTGATTACGATAACGTCGACGAGCTCAAGAAGGGCGTCGAGGCTGATATGCTTGAGCACAGACAGTCCGATGTCGAGAAGGAGTTCGAGGCAAAGCTCATGGAAGAGCTCGTTGCCAATGTCGAGGCTGAGATTCCCGAAGTCATGTTCGACACCCAGAAGGAGGATAACATCAACAACTTCGCTCAGAGACTCGCTCAGCAGGGCATCGATGTTGACACCTATCTTTCATATATGGGCACCGACAAGGAAGCTTTCGAGAAGTCAATGCGCGAGCAGGCTGTTTCTCAGGTCAAGCTCGGTCTTGCTCTCGACAAGATAGCAGAGGACGAGAAGATCGAAGTCAGCGCCGAGGATATCGAGGAGGAGTTCAAGAAGCTCGCCGAGATGTACGGCATGGAAGTTGAGAAGATCGAGAGCCTTATAGCCGAGGATCTGCTCAAGGCTGATCTGCTCAAGGAGAAGGTTGTCAAGTTCGTCGTTGACAACGCAAAGGCTCTCAAGCCCGGCAAGAAGGCTGCAGCGAAGAAGGCTCCGGCAAAGAAAGCCGCCGCGAAGAAGACCGACGACGCTGAGGCTGCCGAGAAGAAGCCCGCAGCGAAGAAGGCTCCCGCAAAGAAAGCCGCTGCAAAGAAGGACGAGGGCGAAGTCGAGAAGAAGGCTCCCGCCAAGAAGCCCGCGGCGAAGAAGACTGCCGCAAAGAAGGCCGACGATGCCGAGGCTGCTGAGAAGAAGCCCGCTAAGAAGGCTCCCGCGAAGAAGAAAGCAGAAGACGCTGAATAATCTTCGCCAAACGATACTATAATTAATCCGTACTGCTCCCGTCTGGCTTTTTCGCCGGGCGGGCGCAAGCATACGGCACCTGCATCGGACAACAAAGGAGGAAAAAGTAATGGCATTAGTACCTTACGTTATCGAACAGACCAGCAGAGGCGAGCGTTCATACGATATCTATTCCCGCCTGCTCAGCGACAGAATAATCGTCCTCTCCGACGAGATAAACGACGCAACGGCGAGCGTAGTGGTTGCGCAGCTTCTCTTCCTTGAGGGTCAGGACGCCGAAAAAGATATCAGCCTTTATATCAACAGCCCCGGCGGTTCGGTTACCGCAGGCTTCGCGATATACGACACCATGCAGTTCATCAAGTGCGATGTTTCGACCATCTGCATGGGCATAGCGGCATCGATGGGTGCGTTCCTGTTTGCCGCGGGCGCAAAGGGCAAACGCCTTGTGCTGCCCAACAGTGAAGTTATGATCCACCAGCCTCTCGGCGGTGCTCAGGGTCAGGCAACGGAGATAAAGATTGCCGCTGATCATATCCTCAAGACCAGAGAGAGAATCAACAGAATTTTAGCTGAGAATATGGGCAAACCGATTGAGTTTGTTGAGCGCGAGACCGAGCGCGACAATTTCCTCACAGCGGAGGAAGCCGTCGAATACGGACTTGCAGATAAAATAATTTACAACAGATAAATCCGGAGGGCTGTTATGCCGCGTGATGATGATAAGAGGGAAAGGACAGTCCGCTGTTCTTTCTGCCAGAAAACACAGGATCAGGTCGAGAAGCTTATCGCCGGTCCGGGGGTATATATCTGCAACGAGTGTGTGGAGCAGTGCCTCAATATAATTGAGGCGGACGAAAAGCGTTCCCGCCGCAAGGGCGGTCAGCGCACGAGCGATAAGCCGCTCCCCAAGCCCCATGAGATCAAAGAGAAGCTTGACGAGTATGTTATAGGTCAGGACGAGGCGAAGAAAACGCTGAGCGTCGCGGTCTATAACCACTATAAGAGAATAAACAGCGCGAAGAACAGCGATGTTGAGATCCAGAAGAGCAATATCATTCTTCTCGGACCCACGGGTGTCGGCAAGACGATGCTTGCGCAGACCCTCGCGAAGATACTCGATGTTCCGTTCGCCATAGCTGACGCGACCACGCTCACCGAGGCGGGTTATGTCGGCGAGGATGTTGAGAACATCCTGCTCAGAATAATCCAGGCTGCGGACTATGACATAGAGCGCGCCGAGCGCGGCATAATCTATGTCGATGAGATCGACAAGATAGCGAGAAAGTCGGAGAATCCGTCGATAACGAGAGATGTCAGCGGCGAAGGCGTTCAGCAGGCGCTGCTCAAGATAATCGAGGGCACGGTTGCCAATGTTCCCCCGCAGGGCGGCAGAAAGCATCCCCAGCAGGAGTTCATCCAGGTCGATACCTCGAATATCCTCTTCATCTGCGGCGGCG
>DKDF01000081.1:587-770 GCA_002451755.1 Ruminococcaceae bacterium UBA6855 | reverse complement strand
TCATCTGCGGCGGCGCATTCGACGGCATCGAGAAGATAATCGAGAAGAGAATGGGCGGCTCCGCGCTCGGCTTCAACGCCGATGTCAAGAGCAAGAGCGACCTCAAGAAGAGCGATCTGCTCTCGCAGGTCGTGCATCAGGATCTCGTCAAGTTCGGCATAATCCCCGAGCTTGTCGGCAGAC
>DKDF01000081.1:0-489 GCA_002451755.1 Ruminococcaceae bacterium UBA6855 | reverse complement strand
TCACCGAGCCGAAGAACGCCATAACCAAGCAGTACAAGGCGCTGTTCGAGCTTGACGGAGTAGAACTCGACTTCGACATGGGTGCTCTTGAGGCGATAGCTGACAAGACGCTCGAAAAGGGCACGGGCGCGCGCGGACTTCGTTCGATAATCGAAGCTGTGCTCCAGCCGGTCATGTACGATGTGCCGTCAGACCCGACGATTGAGCGCGTTGCGATAACCTCGGGCTGCGTTGCGAACGGAGTTCCTCCGCTTATCGAGCGCAATCCTTCGCACCGCAAGCGTGCCGTCGGAGCAGAATAAAATTTAAGCTGCAAAATGCGGGCTCGACCTGCACTTTGCAGCTTTTTTTATAAAAATAACCGACCGTAAAGTAAAAAATTACGGTCGGTATGCTTTTTGTTGCTTTATTCCTGCTTTGATTCCTGTGCTGCGCCTTCGTTTTCTTCGTGCTTCTTGTGGAAGGGGAGACCGACTTTGAATTTCTCGT
>DKDF01000060.1:20022-29415 GCA_002451755.1 Ruminococcaceae bacterium UBA6855 | reverse complement strand
GCCTGCGCCGAGATCACCGAACAGGGCGACAACATCCCCTGCTTTGAGGCTTTTGCCGAGCTGAGCGCCGAACTCCTCGGTCTGTTTTGAAGAATAAGAATGAAAAACCGTCTTCATCTGAAAAATACCGCTGCCTTGCATTAAATTCAAATAATTATATCACACAAATCAAAGATATAAAAGTATTTTACTTGAATTTGATTAAATTTCGCTTTATAATATCAGTATAATTTCTAAGGAGCTGCCAATGAACATACTTCAGGCAATCAAAAGAGGATTAAAAACTACGGACAAACTGCTGATGTCGCTCTGCCTTCTGACATCGCTGTTCGGCGTTCTTATGGTCTACAGCGCCACATACAGCAGCCTTGAGGACGGAAGCCTTATCAGCCGCACGGCACTTGTCATGCTGCTCGCCGTGCTCGTCGGTGCGGCGATATGCATAGTCATATCGTTTATCGACTACGAAATAGTTCTCCGCTTCTGGATGATAATCGGCGGCGTGTGCCTGCTTATGATGCTTCTGCTTTTCCCGTTCGGCAGCGGAACAGCAGACAGACCGGATGCAAGAACATGGTTCGATTTCAAAGTCATCAACTTCCAGCCATCCGAGCTTTTCAAGATAGCGTTTATAATAACATTCGCCGTCCATCTCGACTATGTCGGCGAGGATATAAACAAAATTAAGAACGCACTGCTTCTCTGCGTTCACGGCGGAGTTCCGGCACTGCTTGTCATTCTGACCGGCGACCTCGGCTCTGCGCTCGTATTCGTTTCGATATTCATCGGCATGATGTATGCCTCGGGTCTTGCCGCGAGATATTTTGCGGCCGCTGGAGCGGTCATACTTGCGGCTGTTCCTGTGCTCTGGTTCGCATTCTTCAGCGACTTCCAGAAAGGTCGTATTCTTGCCGTATACGCTCCGAGCAAGCTTGACACGGCGCTCTATAAAAAATATATCTTCCAGCAGCAGCAAAGCGTCAACGCCATCGGCAGCGGAAGATTTTTCGGTCGAGGTTTTCTCAAAGGTGCGTATACCCAGTCGCACTCGGTTCCTGTCAATGACAGCGATAT
Organism: Ruminococcaceae bacterium UBA6855; assembly: GCA_002451755.1. Lineage (GTDB taxonomy): Bacteria > Bacillota > Clostridia > Oscillospirales > Acutalibacteraceae > CAG-177. Next base: position 28,341 of record DKDF01000060.1, on the reverse strand, counting down.
GATATTCTCCGTTATCGGCGAAGAACTCGGATTCGTCGGCGCTTTTGCGGCGCTTGCGCTTATAGCGCTGATAATAGTCAAGATAGTATTCGTCGGTAAACAGGCCAACACAAATATGGGTTCGCTTATCTGCTACGGTACTGCGGTTATGATCGGCTCGCAGGCTATTATGAACATCGGAATGTGTTTGAAGCTTCTCCCATGCATCGGCATCACTCTGCCGTTTTTCAGCTCAGGCGGATCCTCAAACCTCTGCATATATATCGCGATAGGACTTGTTATGAGCATCTACAGATGCAGTCAGCGCGGTGAGGTAACGAACTTCAGATATAACAGGATAAGCACACCTTTCAACTAAACAAAAGACGCTGTACGAAATACTACAGCGTCATATTATATTTTCAGACAAGGAGATCAAAATGAGTCAAGCAGTTAAACCCATAAGAGGTTCAACAAAACAGCCCGACCACATAATGCTCAGCATAAAAGGCGACGCCGCAACCTCAATGACCGTCACCTGGAGAACCTGCACAGATATCAAGGAGGGCTATGTTCTCTACCGCGAGGACGGCAGCAGTGAAGTTATGCGCGTCGACGCGGCAACGGAAGTTTTCAAGAGCGACATCGACATAAGCAATATGTTCTGGGCAGACCTCACAGGGCTCAAGCCGGACACGAAATATTTCTACACCTGCGGCGATGACACTCACAGGAGCGAAGAATTCTATTTTTCAACCGCGCCCGAGAATCTCACGAAATTCAAATTCCTCTGCGTATCAGATCAGCAGAAAGGCGAGCCGTTTGACTGCCCCGACTATTCGCATTTCAACGGCTTTGTCAAAGAGATGCTCGAAAAGAACCCCGACACGCGCTTCATTCTGACCGGCGGCGACAACACCGACTGCGGACAGCACGAGGTTCAGTGGAACGGAGCGTTCAGCGGACTTGTAGGAATATCCGAGCACATCCCGTTTATGATGACTCTCGGCAACCACGACAACCGCGGATTCAAAGACTATAAAAACGCCATCGGCAGATATTACGCTGAACCTGCGGAGTTCTTTGACAATCAGTTCAAAGGCTCATATGCCTATAACGGTCCCGAGAACTGGAAAACGGAGAACTACACTTTTGACTACGGCAATGTGCATTTCGCAATAATCGGAATAAACGGTCCCGAAGAAGTCAACGAATGGCTCATAAAAGACCTCGACGCCTGCGATAAGCAGTGGAAGATAGGATCATATCATTTCCCGATATGCTATTCCGGCTCAGACTGCCAGAACTATGATGCATATCCCGTCATGCGCGAGGGAATGGAAAAGCTCGACATACTCTTCTCGGGTCATGAGCACAATTTTTCAAGGAGCTTTCCCGTCAGAAACGAAGAAATTTTTGACAAACCGTCGCAGGGAACTATACACTATATGCTCGGCAACTCGAATCTGAATTCACCCGGAACCCGCGCCGTTCCAAAGGTCTGGCACAGCGCTTTCTATTCTCAGGAAGAGATGGTTTCGATGGTCGTTGTCGTCGAGGTTGACGGACCGAAGATAACGCTTACCGCTCATCTCAATGATGGGCGCATTGCCGACCGCTGTGTGATAAATAAAGAAACAGATTCTATTGACCCGCCCGCACTTGCACCGATATACAATACAACACGAATGAAGTTCAAGGGCATGGATCTCGGGCTTTGCCAGTATACGACTCCATGCGAGTTTAAAGACGGAATATGGTTCGCTCCCCTTTCCGTTCTCGTCGGATTCATCGGCGGCGAAGTCAGAAAGACTCCAGGCAAAGTGTATCTTGACATTTACGGCCACAATGCGGAATTCACGCTTGACAGCGATGTGGCGCAGACCGACCGCGGCGAGCTCAAGCTTCCCGCAAAGGTCTACAGAGGCAAGAGAGATCAGCTCTACATGCCGCTTGACGGAGTTAAGGCGTTTGAAATGCGCTGGGCATATGCGCCGCGCAACAACTTTGTTTCCATAGAGCACGAGAGCGAAGACAAGCCGATAACCGTTCAGCCCTAAAAATATACAGCAAAACGCCGGACAGCGTACACAGCCGTCCGGCGTTTTTTATGTTGTTTGTTCCTGCCGTTTTATTCCGAAAATGAGTCTGAGTATTCCGGAAAAAAGTTTAGGGCTTCTGACTACTACCACTTTCATCTCATTCTCACCCTCCGTCATCAAAAGCTTCGTGAGGCGGTGCAGATAAGCAAAAGCAGGATGAGCATAAGAATAATGAACAGCGAATACGGGAAGAATTTTGCGACGATTATCCCGGCCGCAAATGAAATTATTATGATACACACAGACCCGTTTCTGCCGCATCCGCATCTTCTCATGCTCGCCACCGCCCTTACATATAACAGTCTCGCCTTCAGTCCATTATATACAAAGCGCAGCGTTTGCGTTACTTTATTTCTTTTCCCATTCTTTTATATCTTTCGCTTCGTTGTAGAGAGCAATATAGCTGTTGTGGCGCGATTCGCTGATTTCGCCCGATTCAACGGCGGCGACTATTTCGCAGCCCTTGTCGTTGATGTGCCTGCATGAAGTGAATCTGCATTTCCCGAGATATTTTTCAAACTCCGGGAAACAAAACGGAAGTTCGTCAACAGGTATCATCTCGCTGTTTTCGCCGGTCAGCGAAGAAAATCCGGGTGTATCAGCAACATATCCGCCGCAAAGCTTATAGAGCTCAACAGCTCTTGTTGTGTGTCTGCCTCTGCCGAGCTTGTCGCTTATTTCGCCTGTTTTCAGCGAAAGTTCGGGAGCGATGAGATTAAGCAGCGACGACTTTCCGACACCGGTATTGCCCGCAAAAGCACTTATATGACCGCTGAGCATGGCTTTCACTTCGTCAGCTCCCCTGCCGTCGCGGCTCGACACAGAAAAGAACGGTATGCCCGCTTTTTCATATATGCCGCGAAGCTCGGAAGTATCCCCGAGATCGTCTTTTGTGATTACTATAACGGGCTCTATACTTTTCCAGCAAGCTATCGCAGTCATTTTATCAATTATCAGCGTGCTCGGATTCGGGTCACGAACGGACGAGAGAATAAACAGCCTGTCAAGATTCGCAACCGGCGGGCGCATAAGCTCACTGCGGCGCGGATATATCTTTTCGATAGTGTTGTTTGCCCCGTCCTCGCCGATAAGTATGTCAACTTCATCGCCAACGAGCGGCTTCTGCCCGCTTTTGCGGAAGATTCCGCGGGCTTTGCACTCAAATACCGCATCGGCGGTCTCCACAAAGTAGAGACCACCGATTCCTTTTAATATTATTCCTTTTTTGACATCTGCCATAACAAAGACCTTAGCCGACAAACTTGCCGACGGTTATAGTTACTGTTGTGCTCAAAGGATAGGCTTTAGAGCTGTTCTTCGGAGTCTGAGAAATAACCTTTCCGTTCTTCGAAGAATCAACAACGCTTATATAATTGACTTCAACGGAAGTAAAGCCGTGGCTCTTGAGAATGCTTATCGCCGAAGCCTCGTTGCTGCCGACAACATTGGGAATCGTCGAACTCTCTGAAACATCGTGCCTCTTGACATTTGATATCTCCGCAGGGCTCTTGGTGAAGTCAACGTTGCACTCATAATACAGCTCGGAGTCAATATAGACCTTGATGTGGTTGCTGCTGCCGGAGCCGTTTACGGTTATTGTATACTCACTTCCGTCGAGAATAACGCTCTGATCCATGAAAACATTATTGTTATTCGCAGCCTTTATGGACTTAGAAGTGCCGCTCGAATATTTGGGAAGCGTTATGGTTATATTCGCCTCGGAAGAAGCTGCAACGCCTGTGCTGACGGTAACTCTTATCTTCGTTCCCTCAGGTACTTTCTCGCCCTCGGCATAGCTCTGTTCGATGATAGTGCCCTTGGGCTTGTCGCTGTCCTTCTCGTCTATTGTATCATCGAGAACAAGATTGAGCGACTCAAGTATAGCCTTTGCGTTCTCGACATTCTCATCTATAAGCTTGGGAACCTCGATAAGCTCCTGTTCGCTCGCATAATAAATCGTTATTGTCGAGCCCTTTGATACCTGTCTGCCGTATTCCGGCGAGGTGCTAAGAACAGTACCCGCCTTTTCCGTACTCTGCTGAGGAACGGAATAGACCTCAAAGCCCGCATTCTTGAGCTTGGTTATAGCGTCGTTGAGCTGATACTTGAGAACATTCGGAACAGATGCTTTTTCCTCGCTGACTGCGACGGTGACGGTGATAACATTGTTGGACTTGTCAACTTTTGTGCCCGCCGCAGGATCCTGCGCATAGACCTGACCGGGCTCGTAGAAGCTGTTCTGGACTTCATTGACTTTGATAACAAAGTTCTTATAATCGTCGTTGCCGAGAATCTCCTCGGCATAGTTTTTGTTTATAAGCTTCGGTACGGTAAGCTTTCTGTTGAAAACATCCGTGAATGAATACAGGCAAATAAGAACTATCGCAAGAACGGCGACGAATCCGATAACGATTCCGGAAAGAATCGGGATCATCTTGTTTTTCTCTGCAGTTTTGTTTGTATCTTCCGGTGCCGGCTGCGGATTTTCCATAACACGGGTGTCGCTGGCGGTAGCCATGGGCACAGTGACCGGCGCGGTCTTGTCAACAAACTTTGTCGGCTCATTGTCGACAAAATAGCTGTAGTCAAATTTTATTGCGGGATTGCGCTTGAACTCCTCAAGATCGAGAATCATCTCGGCAGCGGACTGATATCTGTCCTTCGGGTTCTTCTGCATAGCGCGCATGGTTATCTGCTCGAGTCCCTCAGGGATGGAGCTGTTTATCTCACGCGGCTTTACCGGATCTGTCTGAAGCTGCATAATAGCGACCGAGACGGAATTATCCGACTGGAAAGGCAGCTGACCCGTGAGCATTTCGTACATAACGACACCGACGGAATAGATATCCGACTTGTCATCGGTTATATCTCCGCGAGCCTGCTCGGGGCTGATATAATGAACCGAACCGATAGCGGTATCGGTCATTGTTCTCGTTTCGCTTCTGCTGAATCTCGCGATTCCGAAATCAGTAACTTTGATAGTACCGTTTTCGAGAAGCATTATGTTCTGCGGCTTGATATCGCGATGAACAATGCCCTTGTCATGGGCGTGCTGAAGTGCGCGGAGGATCTGTGTTGTAAAATGCACGGTCTCCTTCCACGATATAACACCCTGCTGCTCAATATACTCCTTGAGCGTGATGCCCTCGACATACTCCATAACTATATACTGGAGCTTGTCGCCGTAGCTGACATCATAAACCTTGACTATGTTCGGATGAGAGAGCACAGCTATCGCCTTGGACTCATTCTTGAATCTGCGGCGGAACTCCTCGCTTGCAAGGAACTCATCCTTGAGAATTTTGACGGCAACCGTCCTGTCGTCGATATTGTCGTAGGCCTTATAGACAACCGCCATTCCGCCAACGCCAATGACTTCCTGAAGTTCATACCTTCCGTCAAGTCTTTTTCCGACATAATTATCCATTAAATCTCACACTCCTGTTGGGATACAGAAACCTAAAACGCCATTGCAACAACAGTGATATTGTCCCCGCCGCCGTTCTCGTTGGCAAGATTTATCAGCCTGTCTGCAAACTCGTAATAATGATTGTCTCTGGTGGCATTATATATATCATCGGTCTCAACATAATTAGTCAGACCGTCAGTGCAAATGATAATAACGTCTCCCTCATCAAGAGTATCCTGATAATAATCCGTCTCTATGTCCGCGCTCACGCCGAGCGCTCTTGTGATTATATTCTTTCGCGGGTGATCTTTCGCCTGCTCCTGGGTCAACTCGCCGTGTTCAACCATATCCTGAACAACCGAATGATCCCTTGTGAGCTGGGTTATACCCTCCTGCGAAATGCGGTAAGCCCTGCTGTCTCCGGCATGAACGAGATAAAGCTCTTTGTCTCTTATCATGGCGGCGACGACCGTCGTGCCCATTCCATTGAGGCTTTCGACCGAGCACGACATCTCATAAATAGAAGAATTGGCATTCTCGACAACCGAAGTCAGCAGATTTTTTATTGATCTGTCGCTCATTCCGTGCTGGTAGCCGGAGGCGATTTTTTCGCTTATCATCTTAACGGCAGTCTGGCTGGCAACGCTTCCGCCTGCCGCGCCGCCCATACCGTCGCAGACAACAGCCCAAACTACGCCGCCGGGAAGCTCTCCCGCAGCGAACGAATCCTGATTGTCTTTTCTGACCTTTCCCTGGTCTGTCTTTGCAACAATTTTCATATCTTCCCCCGGAAATTGAGAAAATTCCGAATTGAGCTTACTGCTCTTTTATTTTACGAAGCCGAAGCTGACCGCACGAAGCATCTATATCCGAGCCGAGCTTCCGCCTTACCGTAACATTTATCGATTTCCTTTCGAGTATGCTTATAAATCGTTCAATGCGCTCCGGCGTTGACGGTTTATAAGGACTCTCGGCAACCTCGTTGACAGGTATGAGATTGACATGACACAGCATACCTTTCAGGAGCGCCGCAAGCTTCTGGGCGCACTCGTCGCTGTCATTGACTCCGCCGAGCATTGCATATTCAAACGATATTCTCCTCGAAGTTACCTTTGCATATTCACGGCACGCCGGCATCAGCTCGTCGAGCGAATACCGACGGTTGATCGGCATTATCTTCGATCTGAGCTCGTTATACGGCGCGTGAAGCGATATCGAAAGCGTGAGCTGAAGCTTTTTTTCAAGCAGTTTATATATCCCGGGAACTATTCCGCAGGTGGAAAGCGATATGTTTCTCATGCTTATGTTGAGCCCGTCTTCACAGGTCACAAGCTCAAGAAAACGCATAACATTATCAAAATTATCGAGGGGTTCTCCCATGCCCATGAGGACAATATGGGAGATTCGGATATTCTCGTCGCGCTGAGCGGTATATATCTGACCGAGGATTTCCGACGGAAGCAAGCTTCTGACATAGCCGCCCAAAGTGGACGCGCAGAACGAGCAGCCCATTTTGCAGCCTATCTGAGTCGAGACGCAGATAGTATATCCGTACTTATATTTCATCAAAACGCTTTCGGCATATTCATTGCCGCCGAAACCGAAAAGATATTTTACCGTTCCGTCCTCTGCGGATACCTGTTTGCGTTCGATAGTGCATTTTTTGAGCGGCAATTCTTCTTTCAGCTTCTCGCGCAGAGACAGCGGAAGATTGGTCATCTCATCGTAATCGAGAGCGCATTTCTGATGAATCCACGAATAGATCTGCTTCGCTCTGTATGATGGAAGTCCCATCTCGGAAAGAGCCGCGGAAAGCTCGGTAAAGTTCATTGACTTTACATCAGTCGTATTCAAAAGGCTCACTCCGTTCTGGTAAATGCGGCGATAAAGAAGCCGTCTGTTCCATGTATCTGAGGCATCAAAGTTAAATATTTTTCGTTGCCGTCTACCCTTTTTATGTCCGGAAAAATCCCAACAGCCTCAAATTTTTTATGTTCACCGAGAAATTTGCTGCAAACCTCAGAATTCTCTGCCGGATTCAGCGAGCAGGTAGAATAGACTAACCGACCGCCAACCTTGACATATTCAGAGGATGAACACAGGATATCATACTGCAAAACCGGTAATTTGTCAATATCTTCAAGGGCTTTATAGCGTATCTCGGGCTTGCGGCGGAGTATTCCGAGTCCCGAACAAGGTGCGTCGCACAAGACCCTGTCCGCTTTCTTCAAAGCCGGATTAACTTTTGCGGCATCGTTAGGTATAACCGCGATGTTATCGAGCCCGAGTCTCTCCGCTCCGTTTTCGATAAGAGCGAGCCTCGATGGATAAACATCCATGGCAAGTATTTTGCCTTTACAATTTGTCAGTTCGGCAAGTGTAAAGCATTTACCTCCGGGTGCTGCGCACATATCATATACGGTATCTCCCGACTGAGGGTCGAGCGCCATGCAACAAAGCTGTGACGAAAGATCCTGCACATGGAAAAGTCCTTTTTTATATGCATCAAGGTGCTCAACCGCGCCGCCGTTTACTAATTCAAGTGCGTTCGGAAAGCCGTCGATTTTCCTGCCTTCAACACCCTGCCGGGCTAATATCTCTATAAGCTCGTCCGCTGTGCATTTCTGTGTATTCACGCGAACAAATATCTTCGCGCGCTCAGACATTGCTTCAAATATTTCGCAGGCGGTCTTGTCGGAATAAGCATCCGCAAAAAGCTTGACAGTCTGCTCCGGAACGGAATATTTGACGCTCATGAATTTGAGCCTGTCCGATTCATCGGGCAGCTGCAATCCGTTTGAAGCCACTTTTCTGAGCACCGCATTCACG
>DKDF01000060.1:17682-19983 GCA_002451755.1 Ruminococcaceae bacterium UBA6855 | reverse complement strand
GCCCGCCGCAAACTGCGCACGGTTGTTTTTGACGAGCTTCACGCTCTCGTTGACCGCCGCGCTCTCGGGGATTCTGTCCATAAACAGCACCTGATAAGCGCCGATGCGCAGCGCAATAAGCACCTCCGGCTTGAGCTTTTTCAGCGGCTGACGCAAATAAAGCGAGATGTTATAATCAAGCGTAATAAGCCTTTCAAGCACGCCGTATACAAGTGCCGTCAGCAGAGCTGAATCGCCGTCAGCTCCGTCTTTCGACGAGAGCTGTGCATCGAGAGCAAGATTCGAATACGCCCCGCTGCGCTCGACTTTATAAAGTATTTCAAACGCGCTCTGGCGTGCGCTCTTACTCATTAACGATACACTCCGTTCAATTTCTTCGATTTCTGCCGCTGAAGCGTATAACAAACCTCAGCAGATTTGCAAGCGCCACGAGAAGCGACGCAACATATGTCATCGCCGCCGCAGAAAGAACTTTTCTTGCGCCTGCACGCTCGTCATCGTCCAGGACACCGGTTTCTTCAATAACTTTCAACGCTCTGCGGCTCGCATTGAACTCTACCGGCAGAGTGACAAGCTGAAACACTGCGATAAGCGCATAGAGCAGCAGTCCGAATGTGATAAGCGGCTCAAAGCTGAGAATATATCCCAATATTGCAAGCGGCAGACCTATAGTTGAACCGATATTACAGACAGGGATAATCGCGTTTCTGATTTTTATCGGCATATAGCCCTCTGCGTGCTGCGCGGCGTGCCCTGCCTCGTGGCAGGCAACGCCTATGGCGGCTATAGAAGTGTTGTTATAGACTTTATCCGAAAGTCTTATAACATTCGTCCTCGGGTCATAGTGATCCGTTAAGTCGCCCGCTACGCGCTCTATGCGCACATCGTTTATTCTGTAATATTTGAGCACCTGCATCGCCGCCTGCGAGCCGGTAAGACCGCGCGAGCTGAGTCTTTTTGACTGCGAAGCGAAAGTGGTCTTTACTTTTATCTGCGCCCACAGTGCGATAAGCATCGCCGGGACAACAAGAATCAGAAAATAGTAATCATAGTAATACATCCAGCCCATAAGCCGAACCTCCTAACGGTCATTCAAAGAATGCGCCCTTTTCAATCGGATTGCCACGCAGGAAATCCTGAGCCGGCATCGCCCGTTTTCCGGGAGCCTGAAGAACAAGTATCTCAACGGCGTTGCCGTCTCCGCAGGAGACAACAAGGCGTTTGCCGCTTTCGATTATCTCTCCCGGCTTTCCGCTGCACGTACCCGCAAGGCGCGACGAATGTATCTTTATGACCTTGCCGTCGAGTTCGCCCGACGCACCCGGCCATGAATACAGTCCTCTTATCTTATCATGTATATGCTGTGCGGTATCATTCCAATCTATTTTTGAAAGCTCCTTGGTAAGTATAGGAGCATATGTGCTCTTTTCGTTATCCTGCTTTACAGGATGGAGATTGCCCGCCTGAAGCGCAGATATAGTCTCACGCATAACTTCCGAGCCGAGTGATGACAGTCTGTCATGTAGCTCTTCGGCAGTCTCGTTTTCGCCTATTTCAACGCTCTTTGAGATAAGCATATCTCCGGTATCAAGTCCCTCGTCCATCTGCATGGATGTGACTCCGGTGCGTTTTTCTCCGGTGATTATAGACCATTGGATAGGTGCCGCGCCGCGCAGTTTCGGAAGCAGCGAAGCGTGCATATTGATGCAGCCGTACTTCGGCGCATGGATGAACTCGCCGGGAAGTATCTTTCCGTAGGCGACGACTATCGCTAACTCCGCATTGAGCGACTTAAAAAGCTCTTTTGCTTCGTCCGTTTTCAGCGTTTTCGGCTGATATACGGGGATATCATATTTGAGCGCAAGCTCTTTGACGGGCGGCGGAGTCAGAACACCGTGGCGTCCTTTTGGCTTGTCCGGCTGAGTGAACACGGCACAAACGTCGTGTCCGTCATCTATAAGTGCCTGAAGGCACGGGACGGAAAAATCCGGAGTGCCCATAAAAACTATTCTCATAAATTCTCCTTATGCTCCATCGGGTCTGCGAGTCTCTGAGTGAACAGAATTCCATCAAGGTGATCTATCTCATGGCAGAAGCATCTCGCCTTGAGTCCCTCGCCCTTGAGAACCTGCCACTTGCCGTTTCTGTCCTGCGCCTTGACTTTCACCACTGCCGGACGGATAGTCGTGCCGTACTCTCCGGGGATTGAAAGGCAGCCCTCGGCTTCGCGCTGTTCGCCGTCACGAAAGATTATCTCGGGATTCACGAGTTCAATGCAGCCGTCGCCGACGTCGAGGACAA
>DKDF01000060.1:15652-17649 GCA_002451755.1 Ruminococcaceae bacterium UBA6855 | reverse complement strand
TCTTGAGAATACCGACCTGCACCGCCGCAAGACCGCAGCCGTCGTTTGCATACATTGTCTCTTTCATATCGTCAATGAGCTGAGCCAGACGGTCATCAAACTTTTCGACCGTTCTGCTGTGCTTTTTAAGCGTCGGATCGCCGAGCTTAACTATGTTTCTCATCGCCATTTTTATTGTCCTCCTTCGATCATACGGTTATTTCGGGGTTCATGTCTGCATAGACGGAGACATCTGAAAATTTGCTGTCGCCGTAAAAATCTTTTAGTATCTCCGATATCATGCTGCGGAATCCCTTTGTGTTTCTGCATTTTATTATAAGTCTGTATCTGTATTTTTTATTGACGCGCGGCACCCGCGCGGGCAGAGGTCCGAGAACGATAAGCTTTTCGTTTTTATATTTCCCTGCTGTCAGTTCTTTTATTTTGTCGAGCGTGCGCTGAGAGGCAACGCGGGTTTTGACTTCATCCGCGCCGGAAAATCCGACAACGCATATATCGCAAAACGGCGGATATATCATCAAACGCCTCATGCGTATTTCTGTGTTATAGAACGCGTCGTAATCCTGTTTTGCCGCAAGCCTTATTATCTCATTTTCGGGCGTCAGCGTCTGAATAATGGCTTTTCCCGGATGCTCTCCGCGTCCAGAACGGCCGACGACCTGAGTGAGCAGCGAAAAAGTGCGCTCAAGGCTTCTGAAATCGTCGTTATAAAGCTGTTGATCGACCGAAACAACAGCCGCAAGCGTGACATTCTCAAAGTTCAAGCCCTTTGCGACCATCTGGGTGCCGACGAGTATATCATAATCGCCTCTTGCAAAGGCGTTCAGGCACTCTTCGTGAGCAAATCTCGACGAAGCGGTATCGGTATCCATGCGCATGATATGCGCTCCGGGCACAGCTTTTTCGAGCTCATCTTCTATTCTCTGAGTCCCGAACCCGGCATATCTCAGCGCGGGCTTATGGCAGGACGGGCATTCCTGCGTAAAACGCATGGAATATCCGCAGTAATGGCACATCAATCTGCCGTTTGATGCATGATAGGTCATGGAGATACTGCAGTTCGGGCAGGTCACGACCTCGCCGCACGCAGTGCACGAGACAAAGGTATTATATCCGCGGCGGTTTATCAGCACTATCGACTGCTTGCCGTCTGCGCGATTTTTGTTCAGCTCCTCTATAAGCTCATGACTCAGCTCGCGGTTTTCCGTCTGCCGTTCATTGCGCATATCAACGGTAATGACCTGCGGAAGCACCGCTTTGCCGTATCTGTTTTTCAACTCATAGAAAGAATACTTGCCGCTCTTTGCCGCGGCGAAAGATTCAACACTCGGCGTAGCGGACGCAAGCAAAGTTAGACCCTTATGCCATGCGGCACGGTATCTCGCCACGCTTTTGGCATTATAGCGCGGAGTCTGCTCGGATTTATATGTATGCTCCTGCTCTTCGTCGATTATTATAAGTCCGATATTTTCAAGCGGCGCAAAAACAGCAGAACGGGTGCCTATAACTATTTTTGCATCGCCGTTCTTGACGCGCTTCCACTCGTCCGCCCTTTCTCCGACAGACAGTGCGCTGTGAAAAACCGCAACGCCGTCATTGTATCTCGAATGAAACACCGAAAGAGTCTGCGGGGTCAGTGAAATTTCCGGCACCATAACTATAACCGTCTTATTATCTGCAAGAACCGCATCTATAAGCTTCAAATAAACTGATGTTTTGCCGCTTCCGGTAACGCCGTAAAGAAGTGCAGTTCTGCCGGTACCGCTTTTGTAGTCCTCGAGTAGACCGTCATAGGCTTTCCGCTGCTCGTCGGTAAGATGTATCTCGCCGCTGTCATACGCGCTTTGCACGGCATATCTGCTGACAAAACTCCGAAGCTCCTCGCGTTCAAAGCATTCAACAACGCCCTTCTTTTCGAGCGCAGATATGACCGACGGCGTATAGCCTGTGAAATAGCACAGCTCTTTTACACTCACAGAGCCGACATCTTTCAAGAG
>DKDF01000060.1:10298-15628 GCA_002451755.1 Ruminococcaceae bacterium UBA6855 | reverse complement strand
CTTTCAAGACATTGACAACTTCGCTCTGTTTCTTTGTCATTGACACATCGTCCGAGCCCTCACGCAGGCGCACCATACGGATATTATTATCCCCGATATTGCGCACCGCATCGTCGTTTGCGGCGAGAAGCCCGGCTTTGAAAAGACGTTCCGGTATATCGGATGAGACATCAAAACCGAGAGTTTTCAAAAAATTCTCGGGCTTGACATAGCCCGAACGCGAGAGCAGATAGTCATAGACCTGCTTCTCATCGGAATCGAGCGAAGCGACAACACTCTCATCAACACCCGGAACGGCGCAGAACGAGCGTATTATTTTATGGTTTATCCCGGCGGGCAGCATGGCTCTGACCGCTTCATAGTAGGTGCAGAAGGTCTGCTCGGATATCCATCTGGCGAGTGACATCATCTCATTACTAAGAAGCGGCGCTTCATCGAGCACCGCTGAGATAGACTTTATTCTTTTTCCTTGAGTCGAATCGGTCAGCCGCGTGATAATTCCTATGCGCTTTTTGTTGCCGACACCGAACGGTACGGCAACGCGGCAGCCGACGAGAGCTTTGCCCTTGAGCTGCTGCGGTATGCTGTAATCATAGTCCTTATCGAACGTACAGTTGACGTTCTCGACGGCGACCTGTGCGTACATTTGAGTCACACTCCGTGAAAAAGCGTCAGATGTTGCGGATCTCTTCCGGCTCGATAATGATATATTTGCCGTTGAGGATCTCATCTATGGCCATGGAAACGGGCTTCTCGGTAAGGATTATCTGCTTCTCCTCGGCATCTTCGGAGATAGCGCGAGCTCTCTTTGCGGTTGCCGTAACAAGAGAATAACGGCTCAGGTGATTTTTAAGAACGCCTCTGAGATCAGGATTAAACATTGTTGATTACCTCACTTATAATGTTTTTGCAGCGGAAAGTTTTCTGCTTTTCCGCATCAAGAATAGTGCATATATCACTCACGGCATATGAAACTATGTCGTTGATGACTATGTAGTCATATTCAACGGCGCGCTTTATCTCGTCAACTGCGATGGTAAGGCGGCGCTGGATATCTTCCTCGTCCTCGCTCTCACGGCAGCGAAGTCTCTCTTCGAGCGCTGCCATTGACGGGGGCATGAGGAAGATGCTGACGGCTTCGGGATAGAGCTTGCGGATTTTCTCCGCACCCTGAACCTCGATTTTAAGGAACACGGTTCTGCCCTGAGCAAGAAGCTCGTCAACGGGAGCTTTGGGAGTTCCGTAATAATTTATGCCGTACTGCGCATATTCAAGAACCTGTCCCTCATCTATCTTGCGCATGAAATAATCCTTGTCAACGAAATAATAATGTATTCCGTCAACCTCCCACTCGCGCTTTTTGCGCGTCGTCATGGAAGTGGAGACTTTGATATTCATGTCGCGCTTGGTAAGCTCGGTCAGAATGGTATCCTTGCCGGAGCCCGACGGGCCGGAAAGAATGACCAGAAGACCGTTGTTGTTATTATTCATCGCTTTCTTCCTCCTCAATATCAAGCTCATCGCCGTCATTGTTGAGGCGGTTTGCTACTGTCTCGCTCTGCAGATAAGTAAGAATAACATGGTCGCTGTCGGTTATTATAACAGCGCGTGTGCGTCTGCCGTGGGTCGCATCGATAAGGGTTCCCCTCTCCTTGCAGTCCTGAATTATCCTCTTTATCGGGGCTGATTCGGGACTGACTATAGCCACAAGACGATTAGCGTTGACCATATTGCCAAAGCCAATGTTTATCAGCTTCATTATGATAATACCTCCGCAGTTATTCGATATTCTGTATCTGTTCTCTGATCTTCTCGATCTCAGCCTTGACATCGACAACGCAGCGCGCTATCTCGATATCCTGAGCCTTTGAACCGATAGTGTTTATCTCTCTGTTTATCTCCTGAACGAGGAAATCCATCTTTCTGCCGATGGCGCCGCCATCCTCTTCAAAGAGCTTTTTAAACTGATCAATATGACTGCGCAGACGAACCGTCTCCTCCGCCACAGCGACCTTGTCGGCATATATCGCCGCCTCGGTCAGCAGACGCTGCTCGTCCACATGGACATCGCCGAGAACATCGCGCATTCTCGTGAGGAGCTTTTCGTTATATTCTTTTACGGTCTGCGGAGAGCGCTCTTCGATAAACGCCACCTTGTCAATTATGAAATCAAGGCGCGAAGTGACATCATCCTTGAGCTTTCCGCCCTCGACTGCGCGCATAGCGATAAATCTTTCGAGTGCTTCTGCCGCAACACTGAGAACATCGGCACAAATCTTTTCTTCATCTTCGGGCTCTTTCGAGACTGTGAAAATATCATTCACTCTTGCAAGGTCTGATACTTTTATATCATTCTCGATCCCGCAGGTCTCGGAAAGCTCTTTGTAAGCCGCAAGATATCCTTTTGCGAGCGCGCTGTTGAGCTTGACGACAGCCGCCTCTTCGCCCGCCGTGTCTATCTGGACATAGCACTCGACCTTGCCTCTTGATATTTTTCCCTGGAAAAAGCTCTTGAGCTTTTCATCAAGGAAGCCGAAATTTCTGGGTACACGCGATGAAAATTCAAAGTATCTGTGATTTACGCTCTTGAGCTCAAGAGTTATATCCATTCCGTCGAACGAGCCTGTTGCCCGTCCGTATCCGGTCATGCTTTTTATCATCGGAAGGACTCCTTTTCGTCGGTCTTTTAAATCATTTTATTTTATCAGTTTAAGCATACATTTGTCAATATGTGAGGCGCATAAAAAGGGTTATTTGGCGCAGTGGCCGCAGCTTTCCGTAAGAGCTGACGGTATATCAGACTCATAAAAGCCGTTTTTTTCTTCAAAACCGAGAGTTATAAACGGCTCTTTTTCAACTCTGCCGACATCCGCTCGCGCCATATAAGCGCTGCGGTTGGCGGCAAAATTCAGCGCGCTGCGTACAAGTCCCTCTGCAACGAGCCTGTCCCCGTCACGGGTTTTCACGCTCAGGATTTCAGCATAGGTTCCGCCGAGCGAGAATATGCATTCGCCGATATTCTCCCCGTTTTCCTCTGCGCGGTATCCGTAAGTTTTGTCATCTATATCAAACGGCTTGAATTCAAGCATTTTATCTTCTTTTCTCCTTTTTGTTCGACTTTGCACCGGCAGCCGAGAGTATGTGCGAAACCTCCTGCGGGGTCAGCTCGCGCCATTTGCCCTGCGGAAGCATGCCGAGCTTGACTCCGGCTATCGCGGTTCTCTTGAGGCGTGCGACCTCAATTCCGAGTTCTTCGCACATTCTTCTTATCTGCCTGTTTCTGCCCTCGAAAAGAACTATTTCTATAACCGCTCTGTCGTCACGCTTTTCGAGCACCGTCACCTGCGCCGGAGCGGTCATTCTGCCATCAATCATCATTCCGTCGCTCATGGCGGCTATCTGCTCGTCGGATATGTCCGGTCTTATGGTGACTCTGTAGACTTTCGCGACGTGCTTTGACGGGTGCATTACGGCGTTTGCAAATTCTCCGTCATTAGTCAGCAAAAGCAAGCCCTCGGAGTTTCTGTCGAGTCTGCCTATCGGATAAACTCTCTCACCTACATCCTCGACAAGCGACGCCACACATCTGCGCCCAAGCTCATCGCTCATTGTCGTGACAAAACCGCGAGGCTTGTGAAGCATAATATATTTTGCAACCGTTTTATTTTCTATTTTCTTGCCGTTGAGCGTTATTATATCGCGCTTCGGATCTACAGAGTCGCCTATCTTTGCAACAGTACCATTGACTTTAACAGCACCTTTTGCAATAAGCTCCTCCGATTTTCTGCGCGACGCAACGCCGCATTCGGACATATATTTCTGAAGTCTTATTCTGTCATCTGACAAATGATTCACATCCAATTTCTGAGAATGTTCTTTATTTTTTCAATAAACTTTTTTATCCGACTTTTTTCTTTTTGGGGTTCTTTGGGAACAATCTTTTGCATCTGAACACCGCCCGCCGTCAGAATTTCTGTGCGGTCTACTACATTGCCGTCTATTATAAGTTCAACCGAGCCGACCACCGTATTTTCTTCTATCGGTGCATATTCAAACTTTTTCAGGCTTATTTTCTGCTCTGTCCGCGCCGATTTGCCTTTTCGCGAGATATATTGAAGCGGTCTCGATAGCTTCAGCGGCACGCTTTCACTTTCCCCGCCCGCGATTTTTAATGAAACCGTGGACATATCAGTGTCCGCCTCATGCCGCTCAACAACCGAAAAACCGTATTCAAGCATTTTTGAATGGTCGTTCCAGTCGTCCGGCGCATTGAGCGTCACGGCAACAAGCGTAACTCCGTCACGTCGCGCCGCAGACACAAGGCACCGTCCGCTCTTTTTTGTAAAACCGGTTTTTATTCCGACTGCGTCATCGTATATACGCAATAGACGGTTGTGGTTCGTAAGCGTGCGGCGATACGGTGGATTGCCGTAGCACACGACGGCACTTTTTTGCGAGCACACAGCGGCAAATTCAGGATTTTTGATAGCGGTGCATCCGAGCAAAGCCATGTCATATGCCGTTGAATAGTGTTCTTTTGAATCAAGCCCGGACGGAGTCTCAAAATGCGTATCATTCATGCCGATTTCCCCGGCGCGCTTGTTCATCATTGAGACGAAATTTTCAACATTGCCGCCGAGCGTTATTGCAGTAACATTCGCGGCATCGTTTCCCGACTGCAAAAGCATTCCGTAAACAAGCCCTTCAAGTGTCACGGTATCTCCCGGAAGAAGCCCCATCGAAGTGCCCTCGACATTCAGCATATCAGCGCTGACAGTTATCTTCCTCTGAGGGGTCAGCGCTTCTATTGCGAGAAGCGAAGTCATTATCTTCGTTGTGCTCGCCATGGAGCGCCTGTCATGCTCGTTTTTGCCGTAAATAAGCTCGCCCGTCTCGGCGACCATAAGAGCCGCGCACGAGGCAGAAACATCCGGCTGAGCAAATACCGTCAGCCCGGACAATACAAAACAGACCACCGTAAAAACAGCAGTCACAAAAGCAACCGGTCTTAAATTCACCAAACACACCGCCATTCATCATCCGTTACTGATAATGAATATGCGGTGTGCAGGAAAAAAATCAATATAATCCTTCGAGGTTCTCTTCGGTCTTCTTGCCCTTGCCGTCAACAAACTTGTTGACAACATCAGTGACGCTGTTGACAACATCGGGAATCATGCCGATGGTTCTCTCGATAGAGCCTTCCTCGGTCGAGATATGTTTGATGCTGACCTCGCCGTTGTTGACAACGATAAATGCGATAGGAGTGATGGTGATGCCCGCTCCTCCTCCGCCGCCGAAGAGCTCAGCGTTCGACTTCGACGGGAAGT
>DKDF01000060.1:3393-10262 GCA_002451755.1 Ruminococcaceae bacterium UBA6855 | reverse complement strand
ATAGTCCGAACCGCCCGACGCAAAGCCATAGGATACCTTAGAGACGGGAATGATTTTTATGCCGTCGCCCAGATCCATGGGATCGCCGATGATCGTGCTGACATCAACAAGATCCTTTATCTTTTCGATTGAAGTTCCGAGAATTCCGGATGCTGACTGTTCTTTCATTTTTAAGTCCGCCTTTCATTGGATTTCAAACAGATTTATTTTTCTTTTTACTGCCTTTAAGCAGTTTTAAAAGCACTTTGAACAAAAGCCTGAATGCAAGGACAACCGCCGCATTCGTAAGCTTTATAGGTCTGACGGAGAGCGAGAGCGCAAACCGAGCTTTATTCTCCTGCGAGATGAAGTCGGGAACAACATTCACCTCATATTTTTTGACCTTCATATTCGAGCATATAAAGCCCATTGAAGGATAGACCGCCGAACACACCTTGCCGTATTTTATGGCATTCTGAGCCGCATCGTCTCCGGAGCTGACTTTCAAAAGGAGCTTTAGATTTTCTATGACAAAGGCTCTGTATATGCTGCCCATAAAGCCGCCGAGCTGAGCCGCCGCAGTCTGAATAAGTTCGACCGTTGCGCCGAAGCCCTGGTTCTCATAGAACTCTTTGAAGATGTTTTTCTTTGGTTCGGAGGTTTTGTCCTCCTCTTTCTTTTCTTCCTTCGGCTTCTCTTTTTCGGGCTTTTTCTTTTTCTTCTTTTTTTCTTCTTTCTTTGCCTTTTTTGTCTCTCTCTTCGCTTTCTGTTCCTCGGTCTGCGGGAATATATGCAGCTTTATAAAAAGCCACTGCACATCGAGAGAAAACGAATCGGCATATTCGGCAGTCACGCTGACCTTTATCGAAAACAGGATAACTATAAGCGCGATAATGCCAACTATTATGTAAAGAGCTGTCAAACCAACACCTCCTGATTATTCATACATATTTTCAAGCTCGCCTGCGTCGACATCGAACTCATCAAAATCAAAGTCCTCGTCATCTTCTTCAGGCTCCGGCTGAACGGGCTGTGCAGCGCTGTCCTCCGCCGGGACTTCGAAAGTTTTGACCTCTTCCTTTTCCGTCTCCTGTTCTTTCTCTTCGCGTTCGGGAAGCTCCGGCAGTTCTGAGAGAGATTCGATGCAGAAGCACTTTAGGAACTCAGGAGTAGTACCATAAAGCAGCGGTCTGCCGGGAAGATCAAGTCTGCCTTTTTCTTCAACAAGACCTTTTTGGCACAATGTAGATATAACTCCCGAGCAATCCACTCCGCGCACCTGTTCGACATACGCTTTGGTGACAGGCTGATTATACGCCACGACCGCAAGCACCTCAAACGCCGCCGAAGAAAGCGGAACATTGCGCTTCATATCGAGCACGCTTCTGATATTCTCTGCGTATTCCTGCCGCGTGCACAGCTGATATCTTTCGCCGAGCTTCAGAAGGCATACACCGCTCTCACGCTCGTCGAGCTGTTCGGCGCAGGAGCGCAGCACGGTTTCGGCATCCTCTATCTCTATATCGAGAGCCTGAGCTATTTTAGCCGTTTCTACCGGCTCGCCCGCCGCAAAAAGTATAGCCTCCGCCGCAGCGCGCATCTGATTGAATGTCAAGCTGATTCTCCCCTCAAAATCTCATCGTCTGTCCGTTATCAAAGTGACTTCGGCATCGCTTCCATCACCGTTTATTTCAACCTTTTTCGACTTGACGAGCGCAAGCATCGCCATAAAGGTTGCGACCATCTCCGAGCGCGAAGTTGAACGCTCAAAAAAAGATATGAATTTCTGTTTTTTGTTTCTGCCGAGTTTTCTGAGTATGTAAGAAAATCTCGACGAGACGGAAACTATCTTTCTTGCGATTATTCCCGAAAAAGCTTCAACGGGCGGCGGCAATTTGCGCTTGCCCTTTCCGACTGCCGCCATATAAGCTTTGTAAAGCTCGGACGGCTCGTGAAGCCTTGTATATGTCATATCGACATCGATTTCCTGCGGTTCGCGCGAAAAGAAGTTGAATCCGTTCGCCTGCTCCGCAAGCTTGCCCGCCATAAGCTGGCAGTCGCGGTACTCAGTCAGTTCACCGCGAAGCTCTTCTGCAAGCCTGTCCGCCTCCTCGTGGACGGGAAGAAGCGACACAGTCTTAATATACACCAAACGCGCCGCCATTTCAAGGAATTCGCTCGCGACTTCGAGATTTTCTTCTTTAAGTTTTTTCATATAATCAAGATATTGGTTGATGAGATCCATTATCGGCACATCTTCGATCTTAACCTTATGCTTGCTGATGAGGTGCAGAAGGAGATCCATCGGGCCCTCAAAAGATTCAATTTTATAAGAAAGAGTCTCCATAAAAACCTCACATTGCGGATGAAACTATCTGCATGAACATGTCGCCGTATTCGCCGAACGGCTTTGAAACAAGCCACGATATGCCGTAGAGCACTTTAGCGGTAAGCCACGACAGCGGAGTCGAGAGCCAGCCGAACGCAAGCAGAAGAAATACGACCATTATGATATAACGCTCATATTTCATTATCTGATAGTAGACTTTGTTCGGAATAAAGAGTCCGATTATACGCGAGCCGTCAAGCGGCGGAATCGGAATAAGATTGAAAATCGCCAGGCTGATATTTATCATCGCGGCATAGAAAAAGAACAGAAAAGTTACTTTTGCGACGGTAGAGTCGTTCGTATTGCAATAAACGATGAACGCGACATTTGACAGCAGGATAAAGATAATCGACATTAAAAGATTCGAAATAGGTCCTGCAGCCGCCGTCAGAGCCATACCCGCCTTGGGATTCTTGAAATTTCGCGGGTTCACCGGCACGGGCTTTGCATAGCCGAAGCCGACAAGCAGTATCATCACGGCACCGATTACATCGATATGCGCCAGAGGATTTAGCGTAAGGCGTCCGTTTTGTTTCGGAGTATCGTCGCCGAGCTTTGTCGCGACAAGCGCATGGGCATACTCATGTATCGGCAAAGTACAAAATACGACAAACGCACTCGCACAAAGGCCTATGAGCGTATCTATTGAAAATCCGTTTCTCAAAAGAGAGCGTATCATTGGTTAAAATCCTTTCCGCTTCAGAATGTGTCGGCAAAGACTGCACGCTGAAGCCCGAATATATCCGTTACTATTTTCACCCGCATCGCATACGGCATGAGCATATCTGCAATTTCAAGCGTCTGCGACGGGTCGCATTCAAAGATTATTCCGCCGTGTTTATTGACATTCGGCAGCCAGCGTGAAGCAATTATACGATAGAAATCAACGCCGTCTTTTCCGCCGTCAAGCGCGGTGGCAGGCTCATGCATGACTTCTGTTGAAAGTCCGTCAAGTTCGTCCGTTCTGAGATACGGCGGATTTGAAACTATAAGATCGGGCGTTTCGAAGATTTTGTCGTCGTAACCAAGAGTTATATCATACTGAACCGCCTGCACGTTTGTAAGCCCGAGCTTTTCGATATTGCGTTTGAGATAATGAAAAGCCTCGTCATATTTTTCAAAAAGCCATACATGGGCATCCGGCCGCTCGGCGGCAATCGTAAGCCCGACGCATCCGCTTCCGGCACAGAGATCGAACACCACCGGATATCTGACATTGCAAAGCTTCTCAAGCGCCAGCTCGACAAGCAATTCCGTCTCGGGGCGCGGAACGAGCACGCCCTCGCCGACTTCAAACGTTCTGCCGAAGAAGTCCCATTCGCCGAGGATATACTGAAGCGGTTCGCCGGATATGCGGCGCAAAACCGCGCGCTCAACAAGTTCGGCCTGCTCATCGGCAATATCATCGCCGCAGAGCATTATCTTCGTGCGCGAAAGCCCAGTGATATTTTCAACAAGACAGCATGCGTCAAATGATGCATTTTCTATCTGAGCCGCCCTGAGCTTCTCCGCCGCCGTTCTGAGTACCTGTTCAGCTGTCATGGCTTATATCCCCTTTCAGAATGTTTCGCGAAAAGCTGTATCAGCTCTCTTCGCCGTTCTCTTCGGATATGTTTTCGGTCTCGCCGACTTCTTCGATATTCTCTTTTTTCTCCTCCGGGTGAGGAACAACTGCGTTTATCGCCGCTATTCCGACTTCTATCATGCTGTCGTCGGGCTCTGCAGTGGTTATGCGCTGCATCCAAAGTCCGGGAGCCGAAAGTATCTTGACAAAAAGATTGTCGTGCCTGCCGGCATATCTGATGAACTCATATCCGAGTCCCATAACTATCGGCATTATGAGCACCTTGACGCAGATCCACACGGGGCGGATATGCGTAAGAGCCGGGAAAGCCAACGCCACCAAAGACGAAACGAGAATGCTGAGTATTATCATAACAAAGATAAAGCTCGTGCCGCAGCGCGGATGAAAACGGCTCTGTTTTCTGACATTTTCGACCGTCATCTCTTCGCCGCTCTCGTAGCAGAATATCGACTTATGTTCAGCGCCGTGATACATGTAGACGCGCTTTATCTCTTTCATCTTGGAGACTGCCACCATATAGACGACAAATATGATTATTCGAAGCAAGCCTTCAAATATGGTGCGGAGCATTGAGATATGCTCGCCGGTCCATTTGTTTATCAAATCAAACAGGAACGACGGCATCCAAACAAACAGCGCAAATGCAAGCGCGAAGCCGAGTACCATTGATATCGCACCGATGACATTCATCATCTTTTCGCCGAAATGATCGGTTATCCAGCGGTCGAGCTTCGACATATCCTCCTCTTCTTCGCCGAGATCCATTCCGGTCTTTTCGGCAGATTCCATGAGGCATTTGTAGCCGAAAATAAGAGCTTCGACAAAGTTGACTATGCCGCGTATCATCGGCAGAGCGAAGAATTTATTCTTATCTTTAATTGAAGTGAACGTCTTTTTCTCGACCGAGATACTGCCGTCGGGCATTCTGAGCGCCATTGCCTTGCCCTCGGGACCGTTCATCATTATGCCCTCCATCAGCGCCTGACCGCCAACGGAGCCGTATTTAGTTTGAGTTTTTTGCTTCTTCATCGTGTACTTCCTTTTCGTCTGTGTAGGTCACTGCTTCTATCGGCAGCGTTATCGTTACGGTGGTTCCCTCGTTAAGAATACTGTCAATATTGAGCGTTCCGCCGTGGAGTTTAACTATTTCATCCGCTACGGCAAGTCCGATTCCCGAGCCCGCAACGGTATTGTCCGTTTTATAAAACTTTTCTTTTACTCGCGGAAGATTTTCCGGAGATATGCCCCTGCCCGTATCGCTTATGGATATTTCAAGCACGGTAGGGCTGGTTATCTGGGCAAGCACTATTACTCTGCCGCCGTGATAGTTATATTTGATAGCGTTGTCAAAAATATTGATGAACACCTGGCGTATTCTGTCTTCGTCCGCCTCCATCGGCGCGGGCAGCTCGGGAGCGTTGTATATTATCTCTATGCCCTCTTTTATAGCGCGTTCTCTGAATGTGAACACTGTCTCATCGAGTTCGGCAAGAACATCTATCTTTTTGAGCTGGAGATTCATGCGGTTGCTCTGAATCTTTGAGAAATCGAGCAGCTCTTCAACCATGCCTGAGAGACGCGACGCCTCGCTGATTATAACGCTCATGCCGCGTTTTGTCAGCGCGGGATCGGTATCGCCAACCTGCATAAGCGTTTCGCCCCAGCCTTTTATGGAAGTGAGCGGAGTACGGAGCTCATGCGATATGGTCGAAATGAAGTCATTTTTGAGTCTGTCGGCATCATTGAGCTCTTCTATCATGTTGTTTATCTTGCCGCAGAGCTCGCCTATTTCATCATCGTATTTGTAGTTTTCGATTCGGGCGCTGAGGTCGCCGTCTGCGACCTTACCTGCGACATTGCCGATATTTCTCAGCGGCCTTACTATAGACCGAGTAAATACAAGTCCAAGTATAGTTGATACAGCAATGATAACCTCGGCAATCAATCCGATTATAAGGCACGAGAAGCCTATCTGCGAATCGACATCTTCGAGGGAGACAATATATCTTATAGCGCCCGCAGCCGTGCCGTCGGTGTTCATGACCGACTCGGTCATTGCCATTATCTTTTCGCCGGTGCTGAGCTTTCCGACCCAGGTTGCCTTACCGGAAGCCGAGTTCATCGCCTCAATAAAGTCGGGCATATTCTGCTGAGGCGAGACTTCAAATCCACTCGAGGACAAGAGCACATTTCCGCTGTTGTCGATTATCCATATCTCCATTAGATCGAGCATACCGCAGTTCTCGATAAACTCTCTGCCGGCAATCGCAAATCCGTCTTCGCTGTTTGCGCCGTATATATTGAAGAAAGTGGTTATAAGTTCGCCCGAGTTAGTCTCGAGCACATTTTTTATCGACGTATAATAATAAGTTCTTATAAAGAGACAGGCCGCGACCGAAACGGAGAGCACGAGCACCAAAATGACGCTGAATATATCTTTCAGCCATCGCTTTGTTATGCCGCCGATTTTCTTCACTTTGCCTGCCCCCTCTCGTGTTTTTTAATTAATTCAGGCTATCCATTTGTATCCGACGCCCCACATAGTCAGCAGATGCTTGGGTGCGGACGGATTGTCCTCGACTTTCATTCGCAGTCTGCGTATGTTGACATCGACTATCTTCTCTTCGCCGAAGTAGTCACTGCCCCAGACTTTTTCGAGGATATCCGTTCTCGAAAGTGCCGCGTCCTGATTGGTGAAAAAGTATTCCATTATCTGGAACTCAACCTGCGTAAGCTCTATCGGGATGCCGTTCTTAGTGAGCGTCCTGTTTCTCATATTGAGTTCAAACTCGCCGGAGGTTATAACATTCGCATGGGAACTGTCCGCAAGCCCGGCGCTCATCTCTACGCGGCGATAGAGCACATCGACGCGAGCCATAAGCTCGGACGGCGAAAACGGCTTTGTGACATAGTCGT
>DKDF01000060.1:996-3360 GCA_002451755.1 Ruminococcaceae bacterium UBA6855 | reverse complement strand
GTCTGCGCCTATGAGCAGTCCAGAAACTTTGTCCATCTCCTGAGTCTTGGCAGTCAGCATTATTATGCCGAGGTTCGCGTTCATCGCGCGCAGCTGCTTGCAGACCTCAAGTCCGTCGACATACGGCATCATTATATCAAGGATGGCAACATCGATATCGCCGTTGCAGGCTTTGTATTTTTCAATAGCCTGAGCGCCGTCCGCCGCTTCGACAACATCATAGCCGTTTCTCTTGAGGTTGATGACCACAAACTCTCTGATTGAGGACTCGTCCTCGGCTACGAGAACTTTTTTCATTTTGCCGCCAACTCCTTATCCTTGAATATCTTGATGTACGGTTTTATTGATTTGACGGTTATTCCTGCCTTTGCGCCCTTTTCGCGGGATTCAAAATAAACAACCGTTCCGTCATCGTTCTCTATAAGATAGTTTTCCGACTTCACGCCCTTTTGGTTCGCGCTGTCTTTTGTTGTGCAGATTATGGCAAAGAGGTCATCGCCCGCAGTTTCGTATTTTGCGCTGTATTCTTTAAATATCCATGTGCGCGTATTGCTGTAGGAATACACGGTGAACTCGCCCATGATATTTTCAAGCGGTTTAAAATCGAGTATATACGAATCGCTTGCGTTGACGAGTGTCTCAGTAAATTCAAAGTCCTTCGATGAACGCACTTCGATCCAGCTTGTAACATTCATCTGCTCATACATATTCTTCGGAGATTCATATTTTCGGCTGCCCATCAGCGGGCGCTGGCTCGGTATTTCTATTATTCCGTCTCCGTCATAATCCTGCGAAGCGAGCAGTTCCGAGCGCGCAGTAAACATATTCGACTGCGTGTCGAGGCTGAACATCGGGGTCACAAGAGATTTGCTCGAAGCGCTCCAGAAGAGCACTTCGGTTATCGCCTGGTCTTCGCCTTTTATAGCGTCGACATATATTCTAAGCGGCGACGAAGGACTTACTTTGTCCGTCTGAATCGAGCAGTATTTGCTGATTCCGCCGTCAAGCTTTGCGGTGCCGAACTCATCGAGAGTGCCCGAGGCGTTCATCTTGAAGACCTTCGCGGTCGAGCGCGGCGAATTGTTGTTTGTCAAATCCTGCTGAATGAGGAATATGTCAAGCAGACCGTCAGAATCAACATCGACATTCTCCATAACCGAATACACTTCGGTGCAGACATTCTTGACCGTAAGCTTTTCTTCATTTTCTGTGCAGACATAGACCGAGAGTATTTTGCTCGCGTCGTTTTCATAGAGGCTCTGCGAAACGAGTATCGCGGGGCATCCCGTTTCCGTCATCTGCACGAAGCTGACAAAATTTACACCCGTACCTGTGCCCGAGAAGTCATTTACCGAGACCCACTTGCCGTTGACATTGTCGAGCACATTCATGTGCTCTTTTGACGGCTCGCTTTCAAGCTTATAAAACACAAGAGCCTCATTGACCCCATCGTTATCTATATCGTGAAGCACGAACGCGGAACGGTGATCTCCCGAAAGCGGAGATATCAGAGAAATCGCGGACGCGGACGCCGCCTTTCCCTTGCCGGTCGCGGCAGAAAGGAATGCGCTTTTAAGTTCGCTGTCAACGCCCGCCGAAAGCGGAGGACGCATAAGCCCCGTGGGCGATTTCATCTTCGTGCCGCTGCACCCGGTAAAAGCCAGAGCAAGCAGGCAGAGCACGAGCATCAGCGCCGCCAGCCGTCTTTTCAAGAGACATTCTCCTTTCCGCAAAAGCCTTATTTTTCATCGTGATATTATATCATATATTATACAAGCTTTTCAACACCCGAGCACAACAATTCACAAAAAATCCATAAACTCGGCGCGCAGAACCATATGCTAAATTTTTCGATTTATACCCCGTATTCATATAAATTTTAGGCTTTATGACAATTTTCTGATTTTTTATTGTCGTATTTCCGTTCGACAAATTAAAAAAGCTTTTATGGTGTTAGTATCAATGGTAATATCAAACCCGGGAGGGCTAAACCATGGCAAAGAAAAAAGTAAACAAGCAACTCATTTATGTCGTTATTGCAGCACTTTTTGCGGCTATAATAACCGTCGTTACCGCATATGTTCTTCACATTCCGACAGGTAACGGATATATACACCTCGGCGACTCGTTCATTTTCCTCGCGGCATCTCTCCTGCCTCTGCCCTACGCGATAGCAGCCGCAGCAGTCGGCGCAGGACTCGCCGACGCGCTGACCGCGCCTATCTGGGTCATTGCAACGGTGATAATAAAGTCGCTCATCGTTTTGCCGTTCACTTCAAAGAAAGATAAGATAATCAACGCGCGCAATCTCATCGCACTTATCCCCGCGCTTATAGTCACCTGCGTCGGCTACTATCTCGCCGC
>DKDF01000060.1:0-969 GCA_002451755.1 Ruminococcaceae bacterium UBA6855 | reverse complement strand
CTTTTCGGCGCATGGGGCGCATTCGCGGCAGTCATACCCAATGTTATTCAGGTCGCCGCAAACGCCGCTATATATGTAATCTTCGGTCTCGCACTCGACGCCGCAGGATTCAAGAAAAAGGTTCTCAAATAAGGAGGCTTTCATTTTGGCTGACATAGTTTATACTTACAGAGGCAAAGTTTACCTCAACATAACCAACCGCTGTCCCTGCAGATGCACTTTTTGCATCCGTTCAAACGGCGACGGGCTCGGTTCGGCACACACCCTTTGGCACAAGTCAGATCCCACTGCTGAAGAAATCGCAAAGGCTATCGAAGAGTTCGACTTTTCCGATTTTCCCGAGGTCACATTCTGCGGATACGGCGAGCCGCTTTGTGCTTTTGACAATCTTGTTGTCGCGGGCAGGCTTCTCAAGAGCAAATATCCCGACATAAAGATACGCATCAACACAAACGGACTGGGAAATCTCATAAACAAAAAAGACACCGTCCCCGCAATCGCCGAATTCACCGACACTGTCTCAATAAGCCTCAACGCCCCGGACGCAGAGCGCTACAATGAGATATCGAGACCGAAATTCGGCATCGACTCTTTTGAGGAGATTCTGAGATTTGCCGAAGAATGCAAGAAATACATCAAGACGGTCAAGTTCTCGGTGGTCGATGTTATCAGCCCGAAAGAGATAGCAGAATGTCAGGCACTCGCCGACAAGATGGGAATTCCACTGCGCGTAAGAGCCAAAGAAAATTAAATACTTAAAAGCAAAAAGTCCGCTGTCATATTTCAGACAGCGGACTTTTAAATTACTTTATGAGATAGACTCTCGACTCATAGGGGCGAAGCGTGAAAGCGTTCGACTTATCTTTACAGTCATAGTTTGAGATAAGCAGCTCCGACTTCGTGATATCGAAATCTGCGGGAGCTTTGAACTTCACGGGCTTCTCGGAGAACGAGTTGATAACAAGCATT
>DKDF01000092.1:245-10859 GCA_002451755.1 Ruminococcaceae bacterium UBA6855 | reverse complement strand
CTTTGCGGGTCTCGCCATATCGAAGCACGCGAAGCCGAGCTTGCCTATCATCTTTTCGAGCGGATTATCGACCCTAAGCGCCGTTTCTTTGTGTATTGAAATAAGCTTCGGCTCAAGCTCGCGCTCTTCGACAGTGCATTTGCCTATTCTTTCGACGGCGCTTTTATATGCCTCGCCGCTGTTTTTCGGCGAGAGCAAAGGATTTTCTTCTATTTCTTCGCGCTCTTTAGTCATCGCGAGGACGAGTTTTCCGAGATCACGCCCGAGAGCCTCTGTCTGGCGTGTAAAGTTTTCTTCCTTTACTCCGCACGCTCCCCTGTTCGGGTATATTCCGTTGACCGCGCCGTTGATAAAAATGAAGTTTTCGCCCGCCGCGTTTATCTCACGCTCCATATAGAACGGGAAATCGGCGGAGAGCATATCTCCGCGATTGTTTTTTATCCGCAGCCCGTTTGCGTACGGATGCGCGCCGAAGTTGACCAAAACAGTCGGACGGCTCGCGCTGTTATCTGGCACGAAGCGCAGGCGGCTGAGGCGCGGCGAATATTCGCGCGGCGGTCGCTTGGCAAAGATAAAATCTTTTATCCCGTACTCGCTCAGGGTCATATCGCCATACGGCTTTTTTGCCGAATATTTTTCGAGCTTTTCGACGCTGTTTTCGCCTATCTGCGCCGCAAAAAGCCGCCCCGGTTCCATATTTCTTACCGCCTCGGCAGCGGCTTTCTTTGTCTTTTCGACTATAAAATCTATAAACGCACCGTCAACGCTCGGCATGGGCTGCGAATGCGTTATCAGCCTTGATATATTTTCAAAAAATTTCTTACCCGTCACGCTCCATATGCCCATGGTGTCTATCGAGCTGTGGGCGTGGGTCGAAAAAATATTTATATATCCGACATTGTTCGTGCGGCAGAACGAATCAAGCTCGCTGCGTATGCGGCGAACAACCGTGTTTGTAAGCCCGATGCAATCAACGGCGCAGAACACCTCCGCCGCTCTTTCATTGCCGTCGCTTATGGCTATCGCCCTCACCTTTATATCGTCGAGCACGCCGCGAACCCTGCGCGGCGGAACGGACAGGTTGCCGCCGATATAATAATTTTTCGCGTCAATATCCGGCGGAGTTATGCTCCGCTCGGAGAAGCCGAGATACCAGCTGTCGCCGGCAGTGTCTGCGATGCGTATTGTATCTTCGCGCTCATCTTTCGGTTTTTTTGTTTTGAATCCGGGCGGCTCGGGCAGAATTCTATTCAGCCCGCTCAAAAAAGCCGTCAGTCCCTGCTGCGCCCTGAATGCGCGGTCAGCGCCTTTTTTGAATTTTTCATCAAAAGTATACATATCTCACCTCGCGAGCAAGTAAAGTAAATTACCTTTACATTATAAATTATTCCGGCACATGCTTTTTTGTCATTGTCCGTGCCGTATGCGGCATATTATTCCTGTGCCTGCTTCTCTTCTTTCTCTATAATACAATGTTTAGAAGAATATCGCAACCCTGGTTCATTCACGGTTCGTACAAATTTTCTTTACTTTGATTTAATGAATTTTTACTATTCAGTACACAATCGGATGTTATTATGTCAGTGTAGTGAGAGGGAAGAAAAGCCAGACGGCTACCAACTACGAAAGGACATCAGCAAGATGAAAAGCAAAAACTGCGTTCTCGTCTGTGTAACTCCGCAGAGCAAATGCGAACAGCTGATCCGTTCCGGGTCGCTGATAGCGCAGCAGTACGGAGTGCCGCTCGAAGTTCTCAGCGTGTTCCACGAGAGGGACGGATTCAGCCCCGATCCCGCAGTGCTTGAAGATCTGTACGAATGCGCAAAAAACGAAAACGCGCAGATGAGCGTATATTTTAACGACAGTCCGGCTATCCTCGCCGCAGTCATTGCCAAAAAGAAAGGCGCTGTTGACATCGTCACCGGATTCCCGAAAGAGAGGAGCACGCATTTCGTCTCAGCACTGCACACACTTGTGCCGGATATCCAGATAAGCATGGTCGACGTTGACGACAACGGCAAAATCTATCGCATGATCCCTCAGGAAGCCCAGCCGTACTATGAAATGGTCGGCGCTCAGGGCGTATAATCAAGACAACCACAAACTTTTCCGGTTTTTTCATTGTTATTCTCCAAAAGCCAAGACAGCGAACAGAGCAATCTGTCCGCTGTCTTGGCTTTTTATCTGAAGAACCCGTGTAAAGCTGATAAGCTTTACGCCTCATTTACTGTTTCAACGCCTCTGTCGGCGGTTTTGCACAGGTGGACGCTCTTGACGAGCCCGCTCTTTTCGAGCTCGGCGCGGCATTTTTCGGCGTCGCCCTCAGACTCGAACAGTCCGAAAACGGTCGGACCGCTTCCGCTCATCTGCGCGAGCGAGCTACCGTGGCGGCGCATGATGCTCTTTATTCTCACGCGCTCCGGCACTTCTATCGTCTGTTCGAACACATTGCCCGCCTGACGGCAGATGCCCTCAAAATCGGCGTTCGCCGCGGCGTCGAGCATGCCGACCTTGTTCGGATGATATATAAAACTCGCGGAATCAAAATCGCCGTAAGCGCGCGCGGTCGAAACACCGGTTGCGGGCTTTGCGAGCACGACGAAGCAGCTTTTGAGCGGCGGAAGATGCGAAAGTATGCCGCCCGTGTGCTGGGAGAGCATAGTGCCGCCCGCGATGCAGAAAGGTACATCGCTGCCGATTTTCAGCCCGATATCGCAGAGCTTCTGCGTGCCCATATCCGTCCCGAAAAGCCTGTCGAGTCCAACTATAACTCCCGCGCCGTCCGCGCTTCCGCCGGCAAGACCCGCTTCAAACGGAATATTTTTTTCAATGTGTATGTCAACTCCCCTGCCGCTGAGCCCCGCTTCTTCGAGAAAAGCCTGCGCCGCGCGGTAGGCTATGTTCCTGCTGTCGGTCGGCAGAGCCGGCTCGGAGCAGGTAAGGCGGATAGTACCCTCGCCGTTCTCCTGCACAGTCACCGTGTCCGCAAGCGAGACCGACTGCATGACCATGAACAGCGAATGGTAGCCGTTCGGCAGTTTTGCCAGAATGTCGAGAAAGAGATTTATTTTTGCGTTTGCCCTGAGTTCGATCTTCATGACTGCACCTCTTTTTTACTCTATCGGAATCTGCACGGGCTGGCGGTTCTGGAACAGCGTCACGCAATCGAATCCGCTGCGCTTCGCTATCTCCATGCCGACATCGACTCCCGCGCCGATATCTTTTGCATAGTGGGCGTCCGAGCCGACGGTCACGAACTCGCCGCCGAGCTGTTTAAAGCGCCGGATAACATCCTCCTCGGGCATAGTTCTGCCGAGCTTCTGTCTGAGCCCCGAGGTGTTTATTTCGAGCGCCTTTTCGTTTTTGACGAGCAGAGAAAGAATCTCATCTACTTTGTCCGAAAACTTCGACATATCAACGGGTATGCCGTGCTCGCCGACGATATATCGAAGCGGATATGTCATATGCGCCAGGGTATCGAACTTCGCCCAGCGTGCGAGCTTTATAAGCTCGTCAAAATATTTATTCATCAGGTCGGTTATATCCCACTGGGAATAATCGAGATACATGAAATCCTGTTCATTCTGAAAATTATGCACCGAGCCTATGACCATATCATAGGGCAGATTCGCGAGTATCTCCTCCGAGGTCGCGACATCGTACATCGGCTGACCGAGCTCCACGCCCGTGCAGACGAGCAGCTTTCCGCGAAACGCCGAGCGCGCCTTTGTGACATCGATAAAAGACTGGAGCGCCACGCGGTCATAGTGATCACGCCTGTAGAAATCCGCCTCGACATGATCCGTGAATGCTATCGCCCGCAGTCCCGCCATGTCGGCGCATTCGCACATATACATCGCCGAATGATGCCCGTCGGGTGAGTTGTCGGTATGAACATGAGTGTCGATAATTCTTTGCGGCATCGCGCTTCCTCCATGATACTGACGGTTAAAGTATACAATATGATAACATATTTTTTCGCCCAGTAACAGTATTAAACACAAAAAAGTTCAAATTGTTCAACCGCTATTGAGGATGGGCATAAAATATGATAGAATATCTTAATATCAGATGTATATAAGTAATTCTGATAAGCGCACAGGAAAGGAAGAATAAAAATGAGAGCTGTCATGACTGTTACGGGCAAGGACATAATCGGTATCCTCGCAGAGGTGTCCGGAAAATGCTCAGAACTCAACGTAAACATAACCGAAGTGACGCAGAGCGTCCTGCAGGATCTTTTCTGCATGATAATGCTCGTTGACACGGAGAAATGCTCCGTGCCGCTGTCCGAATTTTCCGATATAATGAGCCGCCTCGGCCGCGAGCACGGGCTCGATATCCATGTTATGCACGAGGACGTGTTCGACTCGATGTATCACGTCTGATCTACGCACCTGAGAGGATCCTTACTATGATAAACACAAGAGACATTCTCGAAACGATACATATGATCGAGGATGAAAATTTGGATATACGCACAATAACCATGGGCATCTCCCTGCTTGACTGCTGCTCGCAGGATATCGACGACTCCTGCCGCAGGGTCTACGACAAGATAGCACGCAAGGCGGAAAATCTTGTCAGGGTCGGCTGCGAGATTGAAAAAGAGTATGGCGTGCCGATAATCAACAAGCGCGTCGCAGTTACCCCCATCGCCATGCTTGCCGCCGCATCGGGCGGCGACCCAGTGAAATATGCGCTCACGCTCGAAAAGGCGGCGCAGGCTGTCGGAGTCAACTTCATCGGCGGATATTCCGCACTCGTTCAAAAGGGCTTCGCCCCCGGAGACGAGGCACTCATCAACAGCATACCCGAAGCGCTCGCAAGAACCGAGCATGTCTGCTCGAGCATAAATATAGGCTCGACAAAGGCGGGCATAAACATGGACGCGGTCGCGCTCATGGGCAAAATTATCAGAAAAACCGCCGAGCTCACCGCCGACAACAACTGCATAGGTGCTGCAAAGCTCGTTGTGTTCTGCAACGCGCCCGAGGATAACCCGTTCATGGCGGGCGCATTCCACGGTCCGGGCGAGCCGGAGAGCGTGATAAATGTCGGCGTATCGGGTCCCGGCGTTGTCCGCTGCGCCCTCAAAAAGATTCCCGACGGCAACCTCACAGATGTTGCCGACACGATAAAAAAGACCGCATTTAAAATAACCCGCCTTGGTCAGCTCATCGCGAGCGAAGCTTCGCGCAGGCTTGACGTGCCTTTCGGCATAGTCGACCTCTCCCTTGCGCCCACGCCCGCAGTCGGCGACTCCGTGGCGCACATACTCGAAGAGATAGGTCTCGAACAGTGCGGCGCTCACGGCACGACGGCGGCGCTCGCCCTGCTCAACGACGCAGTCAAAAAGGGCGGCACGATGGCATCGTCGCATGTCGGCGGTCTCTCCGGCGCGTTTATCCCCGTCTCCGAGGACGCCGGAATGATAGACGCCGCACGCGCGGGCACACTGAAGATAGAGAAGCTCGAAGCGATGACGGCGGTCTGCTCCGTCGGTCTCGATATGATAGTCGTTCCCGGCGACACAACGGCAGAGGTTCTCTCGGCGGTTATCGCGGACGAGGCGGCTATCGGCATGGTGAACTCCAAGACGACTGCGGTCAGGCTCATTCCCGCCATCGGCAAGAATGCCGGCGAGGAGCTGAACTTCGGCGGGCTGCTCGGCTCGGGTCCGATAATGCCGCTCAACACCGCATCTCCCGCAAAGATGATCTCGCGCGGCGGGCGCATACCCGCTCCGCTCCAGAGCCTCAAAAACTGATTAAAAAGGAAGTTTTTCAATGAAGGTACTCGTCACAGGCGCCAACGGGCAGCTCGGCTACGATGTTATAAAACGCCTGAACGCCCTCGGGGACGAACCCGTCGGCGCGGACAGAAAAGAGTTCGACATCACGGACGGCAAGGCAGCGGAAAGTTATATCACCGCTCTGCGCCCCGACGCCGTCGTTCACTGCGCCGCCTATACGGCGGTCGACAAAGCAGAAGACGACCGCGACACCTGCCGCAAAGTCAATGTCGACGGCACGAGAAATATTGCCCTCGCCTGCGAAAAAATCAGCGCAAAGCTTGTTTATATAAGCTCCGACTATGTTTTCGGAGGCAGCGGCACTCAGCCGCTCGAAATCAACGCGCCGAAAGACCCGCAGAATATCTACGGAATAACGAAGCTCGGCGGCGAGGAAGAGGCGAAGAAATGCAAAAAGCACTTCATCGTGCGCACCTCGTGGGTGTTCGGAATAAACGGCGGCAACTTCGTAAAGACTATGCTCCGTCTCGCCGACTCGCACGAGAAGCTGACCGTCGTTGACGATCAGACCGGCTCACCGACTTATACGCCCGACCTCGCACGGCTCATCTGCGACATGATAAAAACCGAAAAATACGGCACATATCACGCCTCGAACGAGGGCTACTGCACATGGGCGGAGTTCGCAAAGGAGATAATGCGTCAGGCGGGAAAAGCGACTGAAATAGTCCCCTGCACCACCGCCGAATATCCCGCAAAGGCAAAGCGCCCGGAGAACTCGCGTCTTTCAAAAAAATGCCTTGACGATGCAGGCTTTGACCGCCTGCCGCCGTGGCAGGATGCGCTCGCAAGATTTCTCAAAGAGCTTGATTTAGCATGATATTTTTAGTATAATAAATTGATGGACAACCAGTTTGACTTCTTATTTTTGAAGGGAGGACTTTCCTTGATAAGACTTGAAAATCATCTCGGCGTTATCGAGATATCTCAGCCCTATTTCGCGTCCCTCATCGGCAATGCCGCCTCCTCTTGCTTCGGAGTTGCAGGCATGGCCAACAGCAATATGCGCCAGGGTCTGCGCGCCGTTCTCAACAAGAACGGTCATTTCGCCGACCAGGGCATCTCCGTGCGCAAGGACGGCGAGGGTCTTATTGTTGACCTGCACATAATCGTGTCCTACGGAGTCAACATATCCGCCATATGCCAGAGCATCGTCAACAAGGTCAGATACACAGTCGAAGAGGCTACGGGACTTGAGGTTCACGCAGTCAATGTCTATGTTGACGGAATGAAGAACGAATAAAACCGATTTACGGCCGCACGACAGTGGCTGTCCGGGGAGGAAAATAAATGACAATCACAGGAGCAATTCTGCGCAACGCTGTTATATACGCGGCGCAAATGATCACTTCTCACCGCCAGGAGATAGACGCGCTCAACGTCTTTCCCGTGCCTGACGGCGATACCGGCACAAATATGTCCATGACCATAACCAACGCCTCGCGCGAGGTCAGGGTCAAGGATGACAGCGAGAGCGTCTCGGCTGTTGCAAGCTGCGTGGCTTCAGGTCTGCTGCGCGGCGCAAGAGGCAACTCCGGCGTTATCCTCTCGCTCATATTCCGCGGAATTTCCAAGGGGCTCAAGGGTCTTGACGAGGCTGACGGTGCAGCGATAGCCTCCGCGCTCGAGCACGGCAGTTCCTCGGCATATAAAGCGGTCATGAAGCCCACCGAGGGCACTATTCTCACTGTTATCCGCACGGCATCCGAGTATGCCCGCAAGGCGGTGAACGACGGCGAGACGGACGCGGTCAAGGTGTTTGACGTAGGTCTCGAGGGCGCAAAAGCCGCCCTTGCCGACACGCCGAATATTCTCCCCGTGCTCAAAAAAGCAGGAGTCGTTGACGCTGGCGGCAGCGGACTTGTCTGCATTTTCACTGCAATGTCCGATGTGTTCCACGGAAAAGAAGTGAACCTTGACGCCGACGAGGCGGAGGAAGCAAAGAGCGAAGAGAAAGCGGACGAGCACTCCGCAGACAGCCGCTACACCTACTGCGCGGAGTTCATCTCCCGCCGCGAGAGCGACAAGGATATCCGCGAGCTGCGCGCATATCTCGAAGCTATCGGCGAGTGCGTCTCCGTCACGGATGACGGCAAGAATATAACCGTCCATGTCCACACGAATGCGCCCGGAAAGGCGATCCAGAAGGGCATCGAATACGGTCAGCTGACCAATATAAAAATTGAGAATATGCATCAGGAGCATCAGAACGCCTCGTGGGGCGCGGCTCCCGAGGATCAGCCCGAGCCGATGAAGGCGGTCGAGCCGACGAAGCCGTTCGGCTATGTCGCGGTCGCATCCGGCGAGGGTCTGTGCGAGCTGTTCACCGAGCTCGGCGCGGATCAGATAGTCAGCGGCGGACAGACGATGAACCCGAGCACTGACGATCTGCTCAAGGCGGTTCTTGCGACCCCCGCAGAGCATGTCTATATTCTCCCCAACAATAAAAATATTATCATGGCGGCGGAGCAGGTCGATCCCCTGACCGACCGCGACGTGCGCGTGCTGCACACAAAGACCATTCCGCAGGGCATCGCCGCGCTGCTTAACGTTGATGACACGCTCTCCGCGGAGGAGAATCATCTCGCGATGATGAAAGCCGCCGAGAAAGTTTCAACAGGACTTGTCACCTTTGCCGCGCGCGACAGCTCGATAGACGGTCAGTCCGTCAAAGAGGGTCAGATTCTCGGCATGGAAAACGGAAAGATAACCACCGTCGAGTCGAATGTCATTCAGGCGGCGTACAAGGTCACAAAACACCTGTTCAAGCGCGGAACTTCCTCGCTCGTCACGCTGATCTACGGCAACGGCACCACCGAAGAGGAAGCCGAAGAGCTTGCCTCCCTTCTGACCGCGAAGTTCGGCTCGGATATCGAGGTCTCTGTTATAAACGGCGGTCAGCCCGTCTATTATTTCATAATTTCGGTCGAATAAGATGAAGCTCGATACTGATATAAAATACTTAAAGGGCGTTGGCGAGAGGCGCGCCGCGATGCTGTCGCGGCTTGGCGTCTCTGATGTCAACGCCCTCGTGCGTCTCTATCCGCGAGTCTATGAGGACTGGAGCAGGATAAAAAGCATAAACGAGGCGCAGATAGGCGAGATATGCTGCATAAAGGGCATTGTAGGCTCACCCGTGCGCAAGAATCTAATCCGTAAAGGCTTGACGCTTTACAAGACGGAGATCACCGACGGCAGCGGAATAATGGGCATCACCATTTTCAACAGCCGTTTTGCGGCAGAAAAGCTCACCGAGGGCGACGAATTTCTGTTCTTCGGTCGAGTCGGCGGCAACCTTTACCGCAAGGAGATGAACTCGCCGGAAATAGAACCCGCCGAGGGTGCGGACAGGATAAGACCGATTTATCCTCAGACGCACGGACTCAACTCAAAGATGATAGAGAAGCTTGTCCGCACTGCGCTTACTGAGTGTCGAGACGAGCTTGTTGACCCGATCCCGCTCTGGCTGCGCGAAAAATACTGCCTGATGAATCTGCCGGACTCGCTTTGGAACATTCATTTTCCGAAGAGCCCGGATTATCTTGAAGAGGCGCGGCGCAGGCTGATATTCGAAGAGCTGCTGATATTGCAGCTCGGGCTTGAAAAAATGCGCTCGCAGACTCAGAAGAACGCGGGCGCGATAATAGAGTGCGATTTCAGTGAAGAATATTTTTCGCATCTCCCCTTCTCCCCGACCGGCGCACAGCGCAGAGCGGTAAAAGAAGCCATGCGGGACATGATGAGCGGCAGGCAGATGAACCGCCTGCTCCAGGGAGATGTCGGCTCGGGCAAGACCGCGGTAGCCGCCGCGCTCGTCTATTCGGCGGCAAAAAATTCGATGCAATCGGCTCTCATGGCGCCCACGGAGGTGCTCGCCGAGCAGCACTATAAAACTTTTCTGAAGCTCTTCGATGGCTGCTCAATAAATGTCGAACTGCTCACGGGGTCGGACACCGCCGCGCAGAAAAGACGAAAAAAAGAAGCCCTCAAAGCGGGCGAAATCGACCTGCTCATCGGCACCCACGCAATAATCCAGTCGGATGTCGAGTTCAAGTCCCTCGCGCTCGTCATAACCGACGAGCAGCACCGTTTCGGCGTTGAGCAGAGAAACGCACTCGGCGAAAAGGGCGAGAATCCGCATCTCTATGTCATGTCGGCAACGCCCATTCCGCGCACGCTGGCGCTGATAATCTACGGCGAGCTGGACATATCAATTCTCGACGAGCTGCCGCCCGGCAGGCAGAAAATCGAGACTTACGCCGTCACCTCGGAACTGCGGCAAAGAGCATATAACTATGTAAAAAAGCACCTCGACGCGGGACGGCAGGGGTATATAATCTGCCCGCTCGTTGACGAGGGCGAGAGCGACACGGAGCTCGCCTCCGCCGTGAAATACGCAGACGAACTGCAGCGCGGCGATTTTCGCGGCTACACGGTCGGGCTGATGCACGGCAAGATGAAGAGCGCGGACAAGAAAAAAGTTATGGAGTCGTTCTCAAATGGCGAAACGCAGCTGCTCGTCTCGACGACGGTCATCGAGGTCGGCGTCGACGTGCCGAACGCCGTGATTATGGTCATAGAAAATGCCGAGCGCTTCGGACTCTCTCAGCTCCACCAGCTCCGAGGGAGAATCGGGCGCGGGCAATATAAATCCACCTGCATTCTCATCACGGACGCAAAAAACGACACGGCGCAGCGGCGCATGAAGGTCATGGAAACGACGACAGATGGCTTCAAAATCGCGGACGAGGATCTTAAACTGCGCGGCCCGGGCGAATTTTTCGGCTCGCGCCAGCACG
>DKDF01000092.1:0-225 GCA_002451755.1 Ruminococcaceae bacterium UBA6855 | reverse complement strand
GCACGGACTGCCCGAGATGAAGATAGCCGATATGCTCGAAGACAGAAGCACGCTCGAAGAGACGCAGAAAGCGGCAAAGGAAATCATGGCGCGCGACCCGGAGCTTTTGTCGCCCGAGAGCGCGTCTCTGAAAAACGAGATTCAGCGGCTTTTCGACGCAGTCGGAAGCGCAGGAATGAACTGAAAAATTCGTATTGTCTCAAAAAAGTGTTTATAAACAGTTTC
>DKDF01000036.1 GCA_002451755.1 Ruminococcaceae bacterium UBA6855 | reverse complement strand
ACTGTCATTTACATCTTACACCGCCGCCGGAAATTTATCAACAGAATTTTGTCTTGGGCGTAGACTGTAGGTCTTCGGACATGTTCGGTACTTGTGAGACAATTTTCTTTTTAATAATATAAAAACAGCACCTTGCAGTCAAATACAAGACGCCGCAATTATTGGATTGCAGTATAGCAAAACATCCATGCTTTACGCTCGACAATTAAAATCAATAATCGATATATATTCCCTGTCTCCGTTCTTCAATCTTTTGCGCATGATATTCTGCATATTCTCTCACGAAGCGATGTTTCAAATCTTCCGGAGTATCAGGCGCAAAATATATCGTATAATCTTCTTCCACAACAATAGAGCCGGCACCAATTTTACGGCTTTTCTCAAAACCCTTTGGAAAAACCATGGCATAGCCATTAATGTACGGCCACCTGTTTATCATTTATTCCATCAACTCCCACCTGAAGCAATTTACTGTTTTGATTGCTGCACTTTGCTTTTGAGGTCGAAAATAGAATCGATTCAAATCTTTTATCGAGACTGCCTTCTTTCGCTGCAGCCATCAATAAAATATTATACCTTCCTTCTGCGACCGTTCATACATCTTCTTCCAATACTCATATGACTCAACGGCTTCCGGCGGGGCTTTTTCTGTCAGGTGCGGATAGTCGTTCTCATCATAGTAATACCACTCCGGATTGCGTTTAAAGAAAGTTCCCTTTTCTACATGCCCGGACATAGATATATCGTCTCCTTTAAATTTATTTGCTCATACACATTTATTTGGCGGTTGGTGGTTATTGACGTCATTTCTGCCTCTAACCCCTCACTGTCATTTACATCTTACACCGCCGTTGAAAATTTATCAACAGGATTTTGTCTTAGGCTTATCCACTGTCCGATATATTACCCTTTGCTCATAATATTTTGCCAAACGCTTGACTCCGCGTTCGCGGCTATGCTATATTCTGAACGGGAGGGGCGAACGCATGGGGCGTCAGGGACGTAAGCTGCGGGGTGAAACATGTTCAGCACTTGCGAGACCCCTTCTTTTTTGATAAATATAACCGCCAAGCGAAAGCAAGGCGGTTTTGTCATATTAACAGCATCAGGAATTAATAAATTCATAAATATCTTTTGCTGCGATCACTTTATATTTCCCGGTAAACACATGAGGCTGACCGTTATATATTATCATCCGGCAATGATTCTCATCAATGCTGTTATAATAGTCGCAAAGCTCTCTTGAGTATTTATCCGGTACCACCTTGTCGCTATCACCCTGAAGAAGCAAGACGGGATTTTTATATCCGTTTACATCATATTCAGCGCCGATCTCATAAGCCTGTTCATTAAGGAATATAGCCGGATACTGCAATATTATACCCTTTATATCGTCTGTATGAGTAACCGCACAGGTTGCAACGGTAACCCCTCCCATGCTGCTTCCAAGCAAATAAATATTATCTTTATCGACAAAATCCTCAGACTTGATTTTCTCTATTACCGCATTCAGATCTTCAACCTGCGAAAGCACTTTCTTTATATAAGCGCCATTGTCGCTCATATCGGTTCCTTTAAACCATCCGATTCCTTTAGGCCCTGTACTTTTTGAAGTCCAGCCGTAAAAATCAAAGGTATAACAGGCTATTCCGCTTTCGGCGAGGCTCTTGAGCGTAGTCATGTCGGATTTATAATTGCTGTTTGCGCCGTGAGCATAAATGACGGTCTTGAATTTCTGCCCACTCTCGCCGACGGGAATGAGGGCTTTTCCGTAAAGGCTTATACCGTTATATTCAACGGAAATTTTCTCCGTCCTGTATTTGTACTCCTTTTCGCCGACCGATTTCGGCATGCCGATATAGTGATAAAGACAAATTCCCGCGACTATCGCCAAAGCAGCGACTGTGCAGACAGCTGTCACTAAAAATATTTTGAACTTCATGACTTTACCCCGTTATTTAATATTTCCATTTATAAAATCATACGCGTACTTTATGGCTTTCTCGGAATCCTCGGAATTAAATCCGTGACCTGCGTTTTCAAATGTAATGAGCTCGGAATTCTCATAAACCCGATTTGCTTTTTCGGAGTAGCTGTAATCAACCGTTTTGTCTGCCGTTCCGTGCATAATCAAAACCGGATTTTTGAACCGCGCTATTTCCTCATATATGTCAATTCCGAGTATAT
The DNA here is from genome assembly GCA_002451755.1 of Ruminococcaceae bacterium UBA6855. Lineage (GTDB taxonomy): Bacteria > Bacillota > Clostridia > Oscillospirales > Acutalibacteraceae > CAG-177. Next base: position 10,743 of record DKDF01000036.1, on the reverse strand, counting down.
CCTCATAGTATTTTTTGCCGATTGTCATACCCATGAAGGCTCTGCCGCTGTTCGGTATATCATCTGCGCAATGAAATTTTTTGTTCGCGTCCTCAACGATACAGAAAGCCGGGTAATACAGAACGATGCCGTTTATATCGTCCCTTTCTGCCGCTGTCAACGCCGAAACACATCCGCCCTGACTCTCACCGATGAGAAAGATATTGTTTTTGTCGACCCAATCCCAATTTTTGACCTGTTCTATAACCGCATTCAGGTCACCTTTTTCAGTTATGACAGACATGTCTTTGCTTTCACCGTCACTTTTGCTTTTGGTTCCTCCGCCGCAAAAATCGAATGCATAGACCGATATTCCGCTTGAGGCAAGCGACTTCGCGATGAATTTGTTATATACGCTGCTCCCGTTATAACCGTGAGACAGAATGGCTATCGGTTGATTTTCATCGTCTGATTCGGCTTTATACAATGTCCCGAATATGTTCTCAGCGCCATTTTTCAGCCATATATCTTCAACCGTATATTCTTTCTTTTCCTCCGCCAAGCAGATCGGCTTTTTGTTATATTTTATAAACGCAAACGGTCCCCAGCCGATAGCTGCACCCGTTGCAACAAGCCCTATCAAAACGGCAACGGCAAGAAACACAATTATGACTATCAACGCTTTTACTATTTTTCCGCCCATATTTTTACCTCAAAACATCCTCAATTCCGTTTTCCTCGATCACTCTGTCGAGTATCGGCCTTATGTATTCATCGCGCCATTTGAGCTGACCTGCGTGGTTCAGATGAATGCCGTCTTTGATGAATAAATCGGTTCTGTACTCGCCGTCTTTATATGTCATATCTTCCGCATTTACGAAATACATATAATCTTTTGTGCTGCAATACTTTTCCAATTCATCGTTTATCATCCGAGTAATTTCCGTATACTCACTTCTTCCCGGCAGGAGAAGTCCGCTCATCACAATAAATTTTGCGTTTGGCAATCTGCGGTGAAACTCATCAAACATCTGTGCTTTATATTCCATACAAGCTTTTACTTTTTCTTCATCAGTTCCGGAAAGTGAGACATAATCGTTTGAACCGGTTTGGAAGAAGACGATTTTGGGATTATACGGATACAAAAGCTTGTCGGCATATTTGACAAGAAGTTTATCCGTACTTCCGCCGAAGGCGTGATTCTGTACTTTATATTCGCTAAGGTCATTCTCCATCTCAGTCCACAGCCTGAAATTCGACGCGCCGTAGAAAATTATCTCGCCCTGTCTCTCTTCGGCATCATATTTTTCTGCTATCGGATCAACTTCACTGTCCCAGTTATACAGCGAAGAAAACGGACCCCAACCTATCTTTGCACCGGTAATTATCAAGCCCAAAAGACAGGCGACAAACAGAGTCGCGACAACAGCGACAACTATTTTTACACACTTTTTCATATCGTCACTCCTTAAATTCAATTGTATACAAATCGAATGTGCCTTTACCCGAAAAGTTAATTGACAGCGTTTGACTGTTCGCGTCATGAACCTTATATTGCATAATTATTTTGCTTCTGCCGCATGGGGTTATCGCCGCAGCCGCTATTGGAATACGGTTGGCGAAAACAACGATTTTTCCGTCAGCGTGCGAATCAATATCAAGGATAATCTCGCCGGTATCACTTACGAAGTCAAACCATTTGTAACAGACAGCGGTTCTGCGGTCAATATCCGCAATATATCTTTCGCCGCGGCAATCGGTGATTTTCGGAATATTTCCGTTATATCGCCTGTTGGATATATGCGGCATTCTGCCGTTTGTTATATTGCAAGCAATAACTGCCGGATATATCCCGCTCGCCGGCAAAGGCTTTGCTTCAAGTCCGCTGGTGCTGATTTCAACCTGGCAGATGCTTGAATCATCATTAATTTTTATCGGCTCGGCGCAAGCCTGTCTGCTGTAATCGCTCGCATGAGTCAATCTGTGATAAAAAACATACCATCTGCCGTTTATGAATTCTATGCTGCCATGTGTTGTGCCGGTCACATTGAGACGGTCTTTTTCTTTGCGGCCGTCAAATCCGACATCGCCTGTTGAGACAATAGTTCCGCCGTATTCAAAGTTCCTGTCAGGCTCTTTGCTCACCGCATAGCAAAGCTCGTGATTTTTCTGAGAGGAATATATGAAATAGTACATTCCGTTTATTTTACGAATAGATGAACCCTCAAAAAAGGCATGATTTTCAAACGATGTTCCCTTGGTTTTTTCCGGTATAATTCTGACTGCGTCCGACTCGACCGTCTGCATATCATCGCAGAGCGTCACCGTATTTGCGCCCCAGACACCGGGCTCGGCTGTTATCTCCGCCCTGCTTTTGCCATAGGTTTTTCCAAGAGCCGTCGAAGCGATTTTGCGCACAAATCGAGGCAGGCACACGCCCATAGGCATTGAAGTTCCGTAATAAAGACGGATAACTCCGTCATCGTTTATGATTGCGGGATCAAAGCAAACATATTTATTAAACGGTGTTCCGTCACGGTTTTTAACATATCCGAGATATTCATATTTTCCGTCCGGCTTATCGCATACTGCGACGCTGACGGGACCGTTATATCCGCCGCTTCCCTTTTCTCCGGCAAGGCAGTAGTAGAGATAATATTTTCCGTCGTTGCCGCGGACAACATCGGGTGCATACATATACGGTCTTTCGTTTGTGTAAAGTGCATCCTGTTTGGAGCAATAATTTATGCCATTGCTGCTCCAGTTACTCAGATCGTCTATCGGCGCGGAAAAGAATTCATAGTCAAGCTCACAAAAAGTATTGCCGCCTTCTCTGTCATGGCTTCCGAACAGATATACCCTGCCTTCAAAAACGTGCGGCTCGCCGTCGGGAATATATTTGTCGAGCGGCAAGATCGGATTATAAGCATATTTCTTCATACTTTATTCACCCCCACAAGTTTCTTGTTATAGCTTAATTATACAAACACCATGTCGGATTAACAATCATCAATTTGGATACTAATTGATATAAAACCGACACGCAGGTCGTATAACGACGCGATAATACAATTAATTCTATCTGTTGTTCGACATCTCGTTCTTTCGGAAAGTGTGTTTTTTTACTCGCCGCCTGTGATTTTTTGTAAAAATTTCATATAATTACGCATATAGATTTTATCTTTATGTTGAATTTGTATTGCTTTTTGGATTTTGTTCCCGTATAATGAAGCTTGTTTGACCAGACAGAATATCTGAGAGGCGCCGAATTATGAACACCGTGATAATAATTCTGCTTGTCGTGCTCGCGGCAGCCGTTGCGCTGCTGTTCGCGATATGCGGCTTTCTGTTCAATCAGGTAATATGGTATAAGCCGATAAAGCTGCCTTCCGCCGCAAAAGGCGAGGTTGAGGACGACTTTGCAAAGGATCACAGAAAAGCCGAAGAAGAGTTCGGGAAAATGCCGTTTGAAAAGCTCACTATTTCGGCATCGAACGGCGAAAAGATATATGCGCGCCTGCTCCTGCCCGAGAAGAGCAACGGACGCATGATAATCGCCTGCCACGGGGCGCACAGCTCCGGAATATGCGAATTCTGCTTCTCCGCGCCGTACTTTCACCGCATGGGGTATACGATTCTGATGCCCGAGCACCGCGGCTGCGGCGAGAGCGAGGGCAAATTCTTAGGCTACGGCACGCACGAATCAGCGGATGCTTTTCTTTGGATAGACTGCGCCCGCAAACGATTCCCTGAGCTCGATATATTCCTGCTCGGCGTGTCGATGGGCGGCGCGACGGTGCTCATGATGAGCGACAAAATAACCGACCCGGCGGTCAAGGGAATCATCGCGGACTGCTCCTACACGAGCGCATGGGATGAGTTCGCCTATCAGCTCAAAAATCCGTTCGGGCTCCCGGCGTTTCCCCTGCTGTATATATTCGACCTGTATTGCCGCATAATCTGCAAATACAGCCTGCGCGACGCGTCGCCGATAAAAGCCGTTCGCGGCGCGAAAGTACCGATACTTTTTATTCACGGCGCAAAAGACGCGCTCGTGCCCGTAAAGATGCAAAAAGAGCTTTTTGACGCGTGCCCGACCCAAAAAGAGATGCTGACGGTCGAAAACGCGGTTCACGCACAGAGCTATTATACCGATCCGCGCGCTTATGAGGCGGCGGCGGAAAAATTCATAAACGAATGCGAAAACAATGAAAATACATCTATGCCCGGAGGAGGAAAACAAATTGGCTAACAACGAAAGGCTGAAAGAGAAACGATACGTCGGAGTAAAAGAAACAGTTATCTACGGCGTAGCAAACGGCGGTCAGGTCATCGGATACAACATGGTCCGCATGCAGCTGACATTCTTCCTTGTGACCGTGTTCGGCATACCGAGCACAGCGGTTGCAACGATGATAACCGTCATGGGCATCTGGGATGCACTCAACGACCCGATGATGGGAACGATAGTTGACAAGACCCGCACGAATCTCGGAAAACTGCGTCCCTATCTGCTCTTCGTCCCGATACCGCTCGGCATAGCTACTGTCGTGTTCTTCGGCGGCGCGGAATTCCTCGCGGGAGTTCAGTCAACGACGCTCAAGATAGTCTATATGTGCGTCACATATTTCATCTGGGAGTTCTTCTACACGATAGGCGACATTCCGTTCTGGGGTCTGTCCGCCGCGATATCCCCGAACCCCGTTGACAGATCGAACGCAATAACCTCGGCGCGCTTCCTCTCCGGCATAATCGGCGGACTTTCGACGCCCGTCATATCCCTGCTCATCGACCTAAGCAACAAGGGCATAATCGGCATCAACATGCGCCAGCTCTTCCTCGTGATGGGTATTGTCGCGGGCACTGTCGGCATGGGGCTCTTCTCGCTCTCGGGCATCTTCTGCCGCGAGCGCGTGGTTCAGAACTCAGACGAGCCGAAGGTTCTCGACTGCTTCAGATTCCTTTTCAAGAACAAGCCCCTGCTCCTCATCGTCTGCTCAAATATTCTTGCGACGGTCGGCGGAGTCACGGACACATTCTCGCAGTATTTTTACATATTCTCCCTCGGCGCGGCAAGCTGGGGCACGATAATCGGAATCCCCGGAGTTATTTCCGGCTTTCTGACATATCTGCTGCTGCCCGTTCTCGAGAGAAGATGGACATCAAAGCAGATTGTTATCCGCATCACGATAATCAAAGCCGTTGTCGGAACAGCAACATTCCTCGCGGGCATGAAATTCTACCGCAACCCCGCAGTCATCGTTCCCCTGCTCATGGTTCAGGGCTTCATATTCAGCGCGCTGTCGAGCATAAATATGGTCGTCCCCACGAAGATGATCGGCGACACGGTCGACTACATGGAATGGAAAACGGGCGAGAGAAACGAGGGCATGGCGTTCTCCCTGCTGACCTTCATCAGCAAGCTCACCGGCTCGCTCTGCACATCTATCGCGACGGCGATAATCCCGGTTATCGGTCTTGTCACCGTTCAGCTCGCGGACAACTCGCTCCAGCTTGTTGAAAATCCGGAGATAAACACCCGCTTCTGGCTCTGGGCACTTGTGACGATACTGCCGCCCGTGGTGTCGCTCATCTCGCTCATTCCCTACAAGTTCTACAACCTCGAGGGCAAGAAGCTCAAGGACATTCAGGAAGAGATGATCGCTCGCCGCGAGCTCAACTCAAAGACGATATCCAAGGCGGAAGGAGAGATATAAATGGAACGCAAATGCCCGAAATGCGGCGGAAAGCTCGGCATATTCGACCTAAAGCCCAACTGCCCCCACTGCGGATGCAGCATCATGTACTACGACATGGACAAACGCCTCGAAGAGGACTCGATAAAAGCCGAGGCGGAATGGCAGAAGCTTGATGAAATACTCGACAAGATAACTCCCGCGTTCGTCAAAAGGAAGAGAGCCGAGAGAGAAACAAAAGATAAAGAAGTTTAAATTAAGCCGCGCCCGCAGAACTCTGCGGGCGCACTGAATTTGCGCGAGAGCCGCAACAAAATTTGCCAAAACTGTGGCAAAAGTCACGGTGATGTGATAAAATTCGATAAGAATAAAGATTCAAGGAGAGGGTTTTATGCTTCGCAGACAGATGTTGCTTGATTTTTCCGGAATAAAGACATATTCCGCCGAGGATCGCCACAATCTCGTCACCATAGACAACATGATGACGCCCGGCGTCACCCCGCACGAGGAATACAAATATGAGGGCTTTGACGAGCTTGTTGAGAGAATAGTCAAGGCGCGCAAGAACGGGCATCCCGTCATATGGAGCATGGGCGCACACGTTGTCAAGAACCGCCTTTCCCGCTATGTCATCGAGCTGATGAAAATGGGCGTTATCACGCACATCGCCGCAAACGGCGCAACGAGCATACACGACTTCGAGCTCGCGTATCTCGGCGGCACCTCCGAGGATGTGCCGACCGCGATTGAGGACGGCTCATTCGGAATGTGGGAGCAGACAGGCGCATGGATGAACGAGGCTATTCAACGCGGCGCGAAGCTCAACATCGGCTACGGCGAGGCGCTCGGCGAATATATCGACATGCACCCCGAGAAGTTCCCGAACCGCGAGGACTGCATACTCTGGAACGCATATAAACTGGATATTCCCGCGACATATCACATAGCGCTCGGCACGGATATCATCCACCAGCACCCCACCTGCGACATGGAGGCTATCGGCAAATGCTCGGGAATTGATTTCAAGAAGATGGCTTACAGCGTGTCGCAGCTTGACGGCGGCGTTTTTCTCAACTTCGGCTCTGCCGTCATCGGTCCAGAGGTGTTCCTCAAGACTCTTTCAATAGCACGCAACCTCGGCTATCCCACTTTTAACATAACTACGGCAAACTTCGACCTCGTGCGCCTGGGCAACTTCCGCTGCAAGATAGGCTACGAAGATCCGAACTACTATTACCGCCCCCGCAAGAATATCGTCAACCGCCCGACCTGCCGCGGCGGCATGGGCTGGCACTTTGAGGGCGACCATCAGATAACCATACCCACGCTCTACGACAAGCTCAAAGAGCAGCTTTGATTTGAGGTAAGATATGCTTTCAAAAGAACAGGTCAAAAAAATATGCGCCGGCATAAAAAATGCACGCATAGGCATAATCGGCGACTTCTGCGTTGACATCTACTGGCATGCGGACATGACGAAATCGGAGCTCTCGCGCGAGACCCCGCACTATCCCCTGCCGATAGTCGGCGAGAGGGTCTATCTCGGCGCGGGCGGAAATGTTGCGTCGAACCTCGCGGCGCTCTACCCAAAAGAGCTTATTCCGATATCTCTTATCGGCGGCGACTGGCGCGGCATGCTCATGGAGGACATATTCGAAAAGAGCGGCATGAACAGGGATTTTGTCATCAAAGTGCCCGACCGCTTCACCAATGCATACTGCAAGCCGATGCGAAAGGGCATATCGGAGCTTGAATATGAGGATCCGCGCCTCGACTTCGACAACTACGAGCCGATATCAAAAGAGACCGAGGACAAGGTGATTGAAAATCTCAGAAAAATCTCCGGAAACATCGATGTGCTCTGCGTTGCGGATCAGTTCAGATTCGGCATAATCACAAAGCGCGTGCGCGACGAAATAATCACCCTTGCGAAATCGGGGCTCACCGTCATTGCGGACAGCCGATACAACATCGGCGAATACACCGACTGCATATTGAAGCCCAACGAGGTCGAATGCTGGCGCGCAGTGTATAACAGCGAGGACTACATAGACGCGGGATACGACGAATTTATCGAAGCGGCGAAGCTGCTCGCGAAAAAGAACCGCTCGACTGTGTTCTGCACGCTCGGGAAGCGCGGCTCGATAGTCACCGACGGCGACAGGACAGAGAAAGCCGACGCGGTGCTGTTCAACGGCGAAATCGATATCTGCGGCGCGGGCGACACCTCGCTCTCCGCATTTTCCGCGGCAATCGCCGCAAAGACCGAGCTCAAAACGGCGGCTCAGTTCGCGGGGCTCGCGTCCGGCGTGACAGTCAGAAAAATCGGCGTCACAGGCACGGCATCGCCCGAAGAAATAGAGTCGCTCGCGCAGTAAAAAAATAAAACTAAGAGGCACAAGAATGAGTTTTTCAATTGAAACGATAAAAGAATACGGTGGCAAGGGTTTCAAATGTGCGTTGTTCGATTTTGACGGCACGATAAGCCTTATACGCGAGGGCTGGCAGAAGGTGATGATTCCGTATTTCTGCGAGGTCATCGAAGCTCTCGGCACAAACGAAAACAAAGACGCAATATGCGAAGAGGTCACAGAATTCGTTGACCGACTGACCGGCAAGCAGACGATATTCCAGTGCATCGCACTCGACGAGGCGGTTGTCCGCCGCGGCGGAGAGCACGCTGACCCGGGCGAATACAAAAAAGAGTATCTGCGCAGGCTCGAAACGCGGATAGCCGACAGAAAAAAGGGGCTCGAAAGCGGCAGTCTCTCCCCCGACGATCTCGCGGTCAGAGGGTCTGTTGAGTTCATAAAGGCACTGAGAAACGCCGGGATAAGATGCTTCCTCGCGAGCGGCACGGACGAAGAGGATGTCATATATGAGGCGTCCTTAATCGGAGTCAAAGATCTCTTCGACGGCGGCATTCACGGCGCGAAGGACGCGCTGCTCGACTGCTCGAAAGAGGCGGTTATAAAAAACATGATCGAAGAGCAGAAGCTCGACCCGGAGGAGCTTGTCACTTTCGGCGACGGCTTTGTTGAGATAGAGCTCACGGCGAAGCTCGGCGGCTATGCGGTCGGCGTGGCGACAAACGAAAAGACCGGCGACGGCATAGACGAAAAGAAGCGGACAAGGCTCATCTCGGCGGGCGCCGATATGATAATTCCGCACTTTGAGGACACCGAAGCGATACTCAAAGCACTGCATATATAAACACACAAAAAAAACAGGCGTTCTGCGGCAAAACCGTAAAACGCCTGTTTTTTTTATAATTCTATCCAATCTTTTGTTTCGTTGTCGTACTCATACAGCACCTTGTTCTGCTCATCGTATGCGAGCAGGACATCATCGCTGCCTTCAAAAGTTATTTTATAGGTCTTGCACTTGACTCCGTTCACGGTCGCGGTCTTGCCCGTTGATGAAAAGCCATCGCCCAAGTCGGCATATGCGCGGAATTTCGGAACCCCGAGCATTCTTATCGCATCAAAATCGACCTGAAATTCCGTAGTCTTTGACCCGGTATTTGAAGAACCGGAAGCCCGACGGGTCGTTTCCGCGCTGTGTGCAGAGGTCGCCTTTGTTGTCTCCGCCTGCGTTGTCGGTTCGGTGGTCGGCTCCGTTGTCTGCTCCTCGGTTGTCGTTTCGGGTGCAGTCGTCGTTTCCGGCTCGCGCGCCACTTTCATGCACCCGGCAAGCGAGATTGCAGCAAGAAGCATGGCAAAGGCGGACACGATAATTTTTCTGTTTGATTTCATTATTTTTCAGCTCCGTGAGTATATTTCAGACATTTTCGCGCCGCTTTATCCGCGCGCCGTCAAATTCATAAACTTCGTCGCAGAGGGTCGAGATATCGCCCTCGTTATGCGAGACTATGAGCATGGTTTTCCCGCTCGCTTTAAAGCTCAGGAAGAGCTTTCGCATCTCCTCGACTGCATCCTTGTCGAGCGCGTTCATCGGCTCGTCGAGAATCAATAATTGCTGATCCTCCATTATCGCCTGCGCTATGCCGAGGCGCTGTTTCATGCCGAGCGAATATTTGCCGACGCGCAGCTTTGACGACGGGTCGAGACCGACCGTTTTCATGGCGGACTCTATCTGCTCTTTGCCGATCTTACCGCGTATCGAGGCGAGATATTCGAGATTTTTCATGCCGCTGTAATTGGGCAGAAAGCCGGGCGCTTCGATTATGATTCCCGTGTTCTCCGGGAAATCCTTGTCCTTGCCTATCACCTTGCCGTTGACGGTGACCGTGCCGCTGTCTGGCTTCATGAATCCGCAAATGAGCTTTAAAAGCACAGTCTTGCCGCTGCCGTTGTCGCCGACGATGCCATATATCCTGCCCTCTTGCAGCCGCATATTGACATCTTCGAGAACCGTTTTTCCTTTGAAGCTTTTTGTCAGTTTATCTATAACTATAACATCAGTCAAAATAATGTCCTCCTTTCAAAGCCCTTCTCTTCACTGCGCCGGAGCAGAAAAAGACAAGGATCATCACCGCCGCGTCTGCAAAAAGCACTGCCGCAGCCGTTTTGGCATCGGTCAGCTGTTTTGCCATGCCGTATGCGCCGAGCATGGCGAAGCTGAAGCTTTTCAGCTTCCCGCATATGAGCCCCGTTGTGCCGACAACCGCGATGACGATTGCCGCCGCAGGCTTTTGCCCGAGAAGAAAACGCAGAAGGCACAGCACGCACATTGACGCGCCGAGCGCGAGCGGATATGCCGCCATGCGCATAAGCTCAAAGGCGGAAAGCGTTCCGACTTTTTCCGCCGCCGCTGCGCAGACAGCTATGCCGATAAGGCAATAGAGCACGCACCAGAGAAGAGCGGACAAAACGGTTTTTATCCACCATTTGAAAAAGCTCTTCGAGCGCGGCAGGACGAAATACGGCATCGCCTCGGAATCGAGGACCGAGCTCGCCATACCGAGAAAGAGTCCCGCAAAAAATGTTCCGAAATAGCGGAAGAAGCCGAAGAGATCAAACTGTCCGCTGTGTTCAACGCCGCCGACGGCTTCGGTGAAAACGGAGAAAAATGTTTCCCTCTCGCTGCCGAAAGACGAGAGCACGCA
>DKDF01000109.1:5313-13738 GCA_002451755.1 Ruminococcaceae bacterium UBA6855 | reverse complement strand
TTCAATCCACGCCCTCCGTGGGGAGGGCGACCGGAGGTCTATTATAAGCATAAAAGCGCGACTGGAAAATTTCAATCCACGCCCTCCGTGGGGAGGGCGACGCGGCGTTTGAAATACTTGTTCCCATATCACTTACATTTCAATCCACGCCCTCCGTGGGGAGGGCGACTGCAAAAATATACAAATATGCAATGCTATGCTTGTACATAGTGCATATAAAACTATATATTTTTGCGACAGCTGTGCTTTTTACTTGACTTAAACAGTCGTAAAAGCACGGCTTTTTCGGTGCGAACATACGGCACTTTTTATGATCGATGCCGCTTCGCGCTAAAGCATTAGGAGACCTTCCGGCTGATATCCGGACTTGGCTCCGATATGCTCTATTTTTGTCTGATAGTTGTTCCCGAGATTATAAAATCTCAGGCTGTCTTTTTCGGTGTCGATGAGCTGTTCGAGCTTGTGCTTTACTAACCTGTATTGCGCGGCGTCCAGCACACATTCAAATACGCTGTTCTGAACCCGCTGACCGTAATTTACACATTCTTTCGCAACTTTCCGAAGCCGTTTTCTGCCGCCGGCGTCTTCGGTGTTGACATCATAGGTTATCAATACGAGCATAACGCACCTACTTCCACAGAAACGGGGGATATTCGTCAATGTCGCCGCGGATGTAGCGCGCTAACAGAAGCGCCTGAACATACGGCACGAGTCCCCATTGGATCTTCTCTTTCAGGAACGGGTGAGTCAGATTCTCGTCCCGCCTCGACTTCCAAAGCTTGAAGAACGACCGGCGACCGTCGTCGGTGAGAAGCACGGCACCGCTGTCTGTTTTCGCAAACATATTGCTCTGAAATGAGCGGTTGTTTATTCCGCTTAGTACGAATCTGTCGGCAAACGACGGACGCAGTTCTTCCATAAGGTCGAGCGCGAGCGACTTTCTGCCCGAGCGGTCGGTGTGCATCATGCCAACATATGGGTCAAGCCCTACGCTTTCAAGTGCGTTCGCGCAGTCGTTCGCAAGCAGACTGTAGGCAAATGAGAGAAGTGCATTTACGCAGTCGAGCGGCGGACGGCGGTTGCGCGTCTCGAAAGTGAAACATGGGTCGGGGTTGAGTATCAGCTCGTCAAATACAGAAAAGTATGTGCTTGCCGCTTCGCCCTCAATGCCGCGGAGTGATCCGGCGTCCGTGCAGCTGCGAGCCGTATATACTGACTCTTTCAGCTTTTCCGATGCGTCCTTGACTTTCTCTGTATCAATGCTCATCGGGTGGTCGCGCAATGAGCGCTCTAATACCCAGCGGGAGTTGAATATCTTTGCGGTGATGAAATTTTTTGCTGTCTGCAGGCTTTCACTCGGACTGTCGGCTATACGGTATTGCTGTCTGCGCAGCAGCACATTGCCCTGCACTCCGCCGCCGACTCGCGCGAGAAACCGTCCGCTTTGAGAGAAGAACGACAGCGACTTGTTTTGCTCGGCGCATTTGCCCATGAGAGCCGGGCTTGCGCCCATGTATGAAAATGTCACTATCTGCTCGAGACTGTGCAAGGGGAATCTGCCCATCTCTGCGCTGTCTTTTTTGACAACTACATTTTCTCCGTCGAGCGTCAGATAAGCGTCGGGAGTCAGAATATAGAGCGAGTTCATAAGCTTTTTCAATCGAAGTCACCGTCCTCGCCGATAGCGGAGTCTATATATTCCGCCGCGCTTTTGTTTTTACACAGGGCAGGGAGACATAGCTCTTTGAGTGAACAGGCGCTGCAAAATCTGCCTGTCTTGACTTTGGGCGTGTAGCCGCGGTTCATATAGCTGTGCATCTCATTGACCGCATCTTTTACCGCTTGACGCAGTTCGGCGTTTATATAAACTTTTTCGCGCCGATGCGTCTCGCCGTAGAACATATATCCGAGTTCAATTTCGACTCCGAGCATCTCTTCGAGGCACATTGCCTGCGCACACAGTTGAAGCCTGTCGGCATCGCCGGCTTTAGAAGATCCGCTTTTGTATTCAATCGGCGTCGGCATCCACCTGCCATCGCGCCCGCGCAGTTTTGCGCCGTTTTCGTCATCGCGTCTGAATTCGACAACATCGCATTCTCCGCTTATTCCGAGCTCTGACGAGAATACCCGCAGAGCCCGGACTGTTATCAGATCGCCGCGTTTTTCGCTGAGCGACGAGTCGTGCGCCCGTTCGTGGAATATTTCGCCGTTCACCGTGCGCAGATTTTCTGCCCAGAGTCCCTCAATATGAATGAGAGCCCATTGCCTGCGGCAAAACATAAAGTGCTGTATTCCGCTTATTTGCAGAAAGTCACACTCCCTGTATGTCATTATACTCCCTCGATGATCTCGGGTTCAAGCCCGGGAAGCTCATCTACAGATATAATATAGTCGTCTGCGCTCGAGGGGATATTGACATCGGGCTTCAATTCGACATGGACGCTGCGGTGTACCTTGCTGCTCGAGTACTGACCGTCCTTGCAGTTGTGCTTCCACCAATAGACGCGCAGAACTTCCATCGAACCCTCAGGGCGCGCCGAGGATGCATCGTTGAGGAACAGCGTGCGCAGGCACTCTTTTATAATATCCGCGTCCTCTTCTGAGAACCCGGTCTTCTCTGCGAGCTGAACATTTATCGAGCCCTTTATCTCATAGAGACCGAACTGGACGAAATGCTTCTGACCCATTGTGTCGGAGGAACGCGCCGAAGCATCCTTGCCGTCCTTGACGGGCTCGCCGTTGACACTCTTGGTTATCTGAATGGAGCGAACCTCTATCGGCGATACGCTGACTCCCTGATGTATGCTGACTGGGCCGCGCACGCCGACCGATACGCCGCTGCTGTCCTTGGACTTGAAAGCGAACACCTGACCGAATGAACGGACATCGAGCCACTTTTCGCAGGCTTCTTTTGCGTATTCGTTTATGTCCTTCGTCTTTATGTTGCTTGACGCGCGCTCGCTCAGGCTCTTGCAGCCGTCGTCGCTGCGGTCGGCGGACTGGACAAATATTTCATTGCCGAGATCCTGCATTCTGTTGCGTATTTTGCGCTTGATGCAGACATCGGACATCTCGCCGTAGCCGGAGTAATCGGTGCGCGGGCGGTTGCCGTTGAGCGGATCGCCGTTTACATTTGCCTGATTTGCGGATACAAGAACTACGAAATCGATTTTGTTGTTAAGAACTGCCATTTTAATTTTCCTCCTCGTTGTTGCTTTCTTTCTTTGTGTAGAGTTCACTGCGCTGCAGGTAATAGCCTAAAAGGTAACTGTCCTCAAGCTGGCGGTTGAGGTCTTTCTCATCGAATTCGCTTAGACGCTCGAAAATCTCGCCGATGAGGTTGTTGTAGTATATTCTCATTCCGGGGGAGAGCTTTGCAAAATACGGATTTAGGCTGTCGCGGATTATGCGGGAAGCGTACATGGGTCTTTCGCAGAATACCGACTGCATCCTTATTGCGTTCGGCTCTCTCTTTTCGTCTCTGTCATAGGTGTCGCGCTCGACCTTTTCCATGACCGCGAGCAGACGCCCGAACTGATAGCTTCTGTCTTTCTTGTCTTTTTCAAGGGCCATTTCCCATTCCTCCTTTTTTGTAACGGTCCTGTATGCATATATAACCGCACAAGCGTTATAGAGAATTTTTATGCGGTTTGATTTTGTGTCGTAGGCGAGCGGCATCGACGCTCTGTGCATCAGCGCGCGGACGATGTCCTGCGGTATCGGCGCCTGGTCGATAACGCTGTGGAGCAGCCTCTGAGCCTGCTCACGCATCACTCGGTCGTCGACGCTGAGTTTCCCGTTCTGCTCCGTGCCGAAGGCGCATTTGACTATTTCCCATATTGACGGGGACTGATAGCCGAACTTCCCGCTTGACCAGTAACAGTGCTCTTTCCAGAATGCGAGACGGTTCAGAAAATCCGAACCTTTCAGTTCATTGTAATATGTTATGGAGAGCCTGCCTGTCGTGGCGGCGTCGAACGACGCTATAACAATGTCGTCCTCCGCCGGAAGCTTGTCCTGCCACCCGCTCAGTGCCTTTTTCAGGTCGGCTTTGTAGTCGGTCGGAGTAACCGGAAAATCCTTTTTCTCTTCTTCGTCACTGTAGTTCGGAGTCAGCGTTCCGGAATCTTTGAACAGAGAAGCATCTCCTTTCGGACTCCAACAGACAAAGGTTCTTCCGCCTATCATAATACTTTGGTTTGCTATAATCCAAGCGAGGGCGTTGTGAGCTTTCTGTGAGGTCTCATGCCCGACGGTTAAGGCTTGTTGAGGTTCGATGAAACGACCTCTGTAGGTGAAGTTTGATTTGTCATTTGCTGATATAAGCTTCGCTCGACCGTCCTTTGCCACTATGCCGCACGGATGGTTTTTAGTGATAAGCTCTTTCTTCCCTGATATCATGCAGAGCTTTTTCGGAGCTTCATTCTGCAATGAATTGTAGTATCCGATGAATGCATCGAAAAGGCTTGTGTCTTTATAACATGCATCGTTGTCGCCCGTGTTCATAACGCGCCAGCGAATCATGTCTTTGTCGTATTTGCTCAGCGGCTTTCCGCTCTCATCAAGCTCTATAATATTTTCGTCGGCGAGGTCGTCAACTATAGTTCCGCGCTCGACATAGGCGAGTATCGCGCGCACTTTTGGGTGGCTGAACTCGGATTCAGCCCATGCCCTGAGTTGGTTCAGATACATTTCATATTTGTTTCCGCCGTATGGCGCGATATAGAAAAGCTGATCGCTCAGCGGATGAGCGCAGGCGGATGAAGTTCTTCCTGCGGACGCTTCTGTTGCCGGGATAATAGTTTTGCTGTCGTCTTTAGGGACGGACTCTGCCTGCACAAATTCGCCGTGCTCATCGAGAATTATTTCTATCTGCGCGTTCTGGATGACATGGGCTATCGGAGTCAGTGCAACGGGATATTCTACAGATTGCTTTCCCGCCTGGTCGCTGTGACAGTCATATGTCTCAACGGCTCTTTGCCATATGCTCATTTATTCCACCTCCCCGAACTCTCTGAGTCCGATGAAATTGCCGAGGTCTTCGCCGAACGGCTTTATCGCCATATTTTCGCGTACCGTCTTTGTTATCGTGCATTCCTCGGGTCGGGGGAATGTGATAACGCCCTCTTTCATCGTCGGGTACCAGAACCGGACGGTCATTCGGTTTTTTGTCTCGTCAGAATAGGCTTCGTCCGCATAGGTTATCCCGTGGTACATCAGCCCGAATGCGAGTTCTGGCGTCTCGTCGTATGCGCCTTTGCCGCTCCCGAATTCGCATGGCTCAACATAGCCCTGACATTCGCGCGCGCCGAGGAAAATATCCCTGCGCCCGCCTTTTTCAATCATGCGCTTTGCTATGTTGTGATGCTTGTTCTCGTTGCGGTCGCCGACGAGCTCGGGTCGGTTCTCGTTCCACTCAAAATGTGCCTGCACCTGATAACGGCAGTCTTTGAGATAGGTGTAGAACGAGAGGTCGTTTGGAGATTCATTTTCTCTCTTGTGGTACTTTATCGGTCGGATGCCCTTGACCTCAGTTTGGATGGGGTTCATCACTCTGACCTTGTCGATATACCAGACGATAGTGGGCTTCCAGTAGATCGAGTGGAGAATACCCTTGAGAGCTTCGTATGTCGGGATTTGATAGCTTGCCTTTTCTCCGCCGACGCGCATTACCGGGTCGGAGAAAAGCGCGTAGTCTCCGAATACTTCAAATGTCACTATATTCGGATGTTCCATATGCTGCACACCTCCTGTGTTTATTTATAATGTGATTGCTTCGCGGCTTTCGCCGTCAAGATTGAGCCCGAAAGCTTCGTTGTAGAATTCCTCGCTCAGCGCGAGCGCGATGCCGTCTGCTATGGGGTGGAGCGCACCGCTGTCCGCAAGGGCTCTGCGCTGATTTTCATAGAGCGAGACGGTGTATGCCCGCGCTTTTTTGATGAGCTTTTTGAGATACTTTATGTCCTCTTCGGCTCGTTTTGAGCCGAGCTCTGCGATTATCTCTTTTCCCTCGCCGTAGGGCACGATAACATCGGTCGTGTGGCTGCCGAAGACAGTGAACCTGCTCCCGGCGGTCTTGAACGCCTGGGTCAATGCATATTTTTCGCCGTTTGCTTTTAAATAAGGTGCGTTTGCGAATGTCCTATCGAGCGAGAGAAGATCAAAGAGAGTGAACGGCGAACCGTCGATTTTTATCGGCATATCCTGCGCGCCGATGTCTGATTGAATATAGAGTTTCTTGTAGTAGGCGTATACTGCCTCGTCAGATGTAAGCCCCGACGGATACTTCTCGGGATGATATTTGCAGTCGGACAGCAGTGACATGCACGCCATCTTGCCGTCCTTTATGCTTCTGAGCATACCGAGGTCTTCGCCGCGGCAGTTTATTATGAACACATCTGCGGCCCCGTTGAGCTCGCCGTTGCGGTTGCATCTGCCCGCCGCCTGTATCACGCTGTCGAGTCCCGCGCAGAGCCTTATCACGCAGCCGAACGAGACATCGACGCCCGCTTCGATGACCTGCGTCGAGATGCAAACCACTTTCGGCGCGTCCGGGTCTGCGCGCTTTCTTTCAAGCGCGCTGTTTATCTCGGATATGACCGCCATTCTGTGCGCCATGCACATTCCGGCGGAAAGATGGAAAATCACGGTGTTTTCCAAATTCATCTCGGTGAACAGATACGCCGCCTGCTTTTTGAGATTGCATATGACGAGCAGACTGTCCGTCCTGTCGAGCTGTTCTGCGATAAATGCGGGGATTGCGTCAAGCCGCATGCCGCCTTTGTCGATTATCTGTGTGCGTTTGAATACGCGCCACAGCTCTTCGTCAAACGGCACAATGTCTTTTATGTTCTCTGTCATCGGGTGCGCCGTCTGTTCGAGGCACGGCTGGGTCGCGGAGCAAAGAACAATAGTCGCACCGCAGACCTCCGAGAGGAAGTTTACCGCCGTGTTGAAAAGCGACAGCATTTCGTTCGGCACAGTCTGAACCTCGTCTATGACTATCACGCTGTCGCACAGCGCGTGCATTCTGCGTATGCAAGAGGTTTTTCCTGCAAACAAAGTGTCGAGCAGCTGAACGAGAGTGGTTATTATCACCGGCGACGACCAGTTTTCCGTTAACAGCTGGGCGCGTTTGAGCTCGTCCGCGTTGTCCTCGTCAAGAGCGACATTTGAGTGGTGCTCCGTTATGATACTGTCGTCTCCGATGAATTCTCTTATTATCTTCGCGTTCTGATCGAGAATACTCAGCAGGGGAGAGGTGAAAATAATTCGCTTCTTCCGATGCGTTTTCGCGTGAGCTGCGGCGAACCTCAGCCCCGAAAGTGTCTTGCCTGCACCGGTCGGGACATTGAGCCTGAATATGCCGGGCTCTTCTTCTGCGGCGGCGCGGCAGATGTCGGATATCTGCTTTCTCGCTCCGTCTATCGGTCTTGTGTTTGAAAATTTGCCAAGCTTTTCTTCAATGTGTCCGAGGCACTCGTCCCAATCCGCTTCAACTTGCGGGAACTCCATGTTTTCCATGAATTCCGCCGTGTCGCGCCTGTCGCCCTCAATAACAGCCGAGAGCAGAAGCCGAGCCAGCAGGCTTATCTGAAATTCATATTCTTCAGCTTGCCTCAAGCTTCTTTTTGGATTGCGCTCTCTTATGCCTGCAATAATTTCAGTAAGCTGTTCTGCGGCTTCGTTGAACTGCAATTTCAGTTCGGCGTCTGAAAAACAGTATTCGTTGAAGTTTTTCTTAGCCTCGTCATAGTCGATGCCGTTTTTTGTCAGCCTGTGTTCAAAGCCGTTTTTGTGGTCGTCATTCACCGCGTCAAACTGCCCGTGATGCGCGCCGACCGCATAGGCGAGAAGCTCGCGCACCTCGTTGTCAACGCCGTCGGACATCTCGAAAATATATCTGACCGCCGCAAATGTGTGGTTCACTTCGCCGCGCCGGAGTGTGTTGCCGGGCTGTATGTAGTCAAAAAACTTTTTTGTCGCCTTGCCTAAATCGTGAATGTTCCCGCAGAAGCTTCCGGCCTTGTCTAATTTGATACATCGAAGCGCCTCTGAGGCATACCTTCCGCTGTTCTCGTTGTGGGCTTTCAGTGTTTGTTCGTCATATTCCGGCGGTTCGGATTTTTCAACGAGCCGCAGGTGAGCTATAGGCTCCATTGTCTCACTTCCCGTATTTTCATTTGATTCACTATACATTTTTTAGAGAAAATTGTCAACTTAACTGCAAAAACGATGCGATTTTTGTCGAAAGTGATATGAAAATAGAAAACTTAGTTCTTCTTTATAACAAAGCTTCCGACACTGTCGTCACCGAGCGAGGCGATAATATTCATAAACATGTTCTTTGACATGACGGCAAAATATCCGCTATTTTCAAATTTTTCCGGGAAATGCTTCTCGATTTTTTCGAGCGCCGATTTCC
>DKDF01000109.1:0-5271 GCA_002451755.1 Ruminococcaceae bacterium UBA6855 | reverse complement strand
AGCCGCCACACCGTGCTTGCAGATGCCGCACGCCCAGCAGTCGCAGGTAATATTTGCAATCATGCCGTTCTTGTAGTCAAATTCAACCTCGTGCAGCTCATCCGTGCCGACTATCGCGTGCCCCTTGCCGTCTTCAACGCTGAGATACAGAACCTCGCCGCAGCTGAAGTCGGATTTGCCTATCATTATCGTGCGCTCGTATGCGCCCATGCCCTCGAGGTCGTCGAGATTATAGAACTTGTTCTCTTTCGCGCTCGCATATTCCTCGTCGGGCTTTGCGGGAGCTTTGAAGTAGGGGAGTATCTTCCCGAACGGCACGGTGCTTTTGTCAAAAGAGAACAACTCGTCGCCGATATAGCAGAACTCGCCGGAGATATCCGTATCTATCTTTGCAATTACTCTTTTGTAGTCGGACAGCTTTATCTTGAATGTGGTATGACACATCGATGACCTTGCCGCGCTTACCCTCGAGCTTGCCGTCAACATAGACGAGGTCGCCGACATGCAGGTCGAAAAGATTGTTGTAATATGTGCAGTCGAAGCCGCGCTGCGGGAAGTAGACCCTCACGAGCGATTCCCTCGCGGGAGCCTCTTCGGGAGCTTTTGCTTCAGATTCGGGAACTTTCTTTTCTGTCGCTTTTTCCGCAGTAAAACCTATCTTGAATTTCATATGTATCTCTCCGTTCCTTATTTTCTGATTTTATTCTATCACGGCAGGTGTGTCAAAAAACGGACAGTGAATTTCAAAAGCCGTGTAATCAGCGGATTTTGCGCCGACTTTGTCTCTTTACGACGACAGGCAGAATGGTGAATTGGGGTTTGTCTATTACTCGAGCCATAGCAAAGTAAAAACAAGCGACTCAAACAATTTTTATAATCAGCTTCTAATAGCCGCGCCGCAGTATCCGAAATCTATCTGGGAAAGGCGTGCAACATCACCGAAGTGCCGCCGACTGAGAGCCGCGAGTTGTGTATTCCGAGGTCTCGTTGAGCGGTTTGTAGGGGTCGGCGACCTCGACGACCCTTTGGCGCGTGAGCGTCACGGTGTTTTTTGGAGATGATGCAAGTAAAGCAATCCTTTAGTCACTTGCCACTATTATAGATTTTTAAAGCAGGCGAACAAAGTCCGCCACTACGGTCTGTAAAAAACTTTTGCAAGAATTTCGTGCCGCTGTCGCGGCATCGGTGCGTCGAGTCGCCGCACCCTACAAGGTGCTTATCAATAAAATTGTGCAAACTTCGCGGGCGGATGATATCTGTTCCTGCATCATTGTGATAATTCGCAATATTGATACGACTGTCTATATCCGATACCCACGCCTGCAACCCCCAATTTATCAATACATCCTCATCTCACACCGAAACAAAAAATCCTACCCACGAAAGCCGTGGATAGGATTTGCTGTTTTATTTGTTCGGTTTATTTATACTGCGCGAGCACATCCGATGCGAGGGCGGTGAGTTCATCTTTTACGCTGTCGGGGGAGAGGACTGTCACATCCGCGCCGAAGTTCATTATCCATGTCAGGAACACGGGACTCACAAACACTTTTACGCGCATATCAAAATGCGTGTCGGTGATATTTGAAAACGCGGTGTCGAAGCCGAATTTGTCTATCATGACATTTGCAAGCTTGTTTTCGCAGCGGAGCGTGACTGTTTCCTCGCGTCCGCCGTACATTCCGAAGGTCTGCTTTGAATAGAGCGCCATATCGAAATCGGCGAAGAACTCCGCGCCGCCGCGCTTTTCTTCGGTCGGCTGAATTTTTGTCATTTTGTCGACCCGGTAGTGCTTTATCTTGTTCTCATCCGAGTCGTAGCCTATCATGTAATAGTTCTCGTCATCCCAGGTCAGCGCCCACGGGCTGATGAGATATATTTTGCCGTCGTGGCGCAGCTTCTTCTGCTTGTGCTCATCCCAGGTGAAATATTGAAACGCTATCTTCGCGTCGCGGTTTATCGCGTCGTGTATGTAGTCGACGGCGTAGTATATGCTCTCGTTCATCGCCTTGATGCGGTTCGAGACAAAGACCTGCCTCTGCAGCTCCTGCGCCTCATATCGGCTCGCAAAGCCCTCGATTTTCTTTATCAGCTCGTTGCTCTTCTTGTGCGTGATGAAGCGCGAGGACTGAACCGCGTCGACGAGAAGCTTTAGCTCCGGCAGTTCAAAGTCGCGGCTGATGACATGATAAGTCACGCTTTTGCCTTTTCTCTTGTCGATGTCAAGCCCGAACAGGCAGAGCACATCAATGTCGTCGTAGAGCGTCTTGCGCTCCGCGTCGATGCCGTATTCGCCCAGCGCGTCCGATATCTCGGCGAGCGTCATCCCGTGCTCGTCATCCGTGTTTTCGAGCAGGATCTTCATCAGATAGAGCAGCTTTATTTTTTGGTTTGATTTTTTAGCCATTTTTGTATCCTCCGATTTGATTTACGGATATATTATAAAATATTTCGTGTACCAAAAAACGGACTCTGCAAAGTTATTATACGGCATATTGACAAATTTTGCAATAAGCAAAATGGTATTTTTTGTCAAAATAAAGTTCATTATTGAAAATGTGCTTGACAAAAAAGCGAAATATGATAAAATGAAATAAAAATTGCAACAAAAGGAGATTTTTATGGATCTTGTTATCGGCATTATTTTAGATGTTATCGCAACTGCGGCTTTGGTGTACCTGTTTATCTTCGGATATAACAGCGAGTATGAGGCGGCGGCGACCATTATCGCTCCGGTGCTCATTTATATCATCTGGAGCAGACGCGTTCAGATGATAAAGACACGCAAATGGCGCGAGTCGATTGAAAAGCAGATGAAAAACAAAGACGAAAAAGAGTCATAATAGAACAAAAAAAGCGGCGGCAAACCACTCAAGGCTTGCCGCCGCTTTTTTATTAACTTACTTTGCGAATGCATCGTTGTGGGTCAGCGCGAACCAGATTTTGCAGAACAGCTCGCTCTTTCCGCAGACATAGAGAATCGAATCGGCGAAAAGCTTGACTACATTGCCCCAGTCGAAGAAAAACTTGTTCTCCGCCTCCGGCGCACCGTCATAGTCGAGGGTGAACGCCTGGGTGTAGAGGATACCGCCTTCGCCGAAAACCTCGGCGCGGACATAGCTGCCTATCTCGTCGGAGTAGTCGTCGAGGTCAATCTCGGAGCCGACATGAATGACCTTGCCGTCCGCTATCCAGTGAATCGTCAGATAGTTCTCTGCGGTTATCGCTATCGTGTCTTCTTTGTCATCAACGGCGATGTTTGTTATCGTCGGCTGAACAAGATCGGGCGATGCGTACCACTGACCGTTCTCGTCCGCGACATTATATCCGACTTCCTTGCTGAACTGTTCGAGCTCGGGGGTGTTCTTTATATATCTGCTTCCCGCGAAGAACGCGCCCTGCTTCATGCATTCCTTGAGGTTGTCGACCGTGTTCGAGGGCATGAGCATTATCGTCCAGCCGTTGTCCATGGCGGAGAGGCGATGCGCGTCGGAGCTTGCAAAAGCAAAGACATTGCGCCCTGAGGGTACGACTTTTTGAAGCAGGATATCCCAGAGCTTACGGTCGTGGCGGGTGCGGTAGTCGCCTTTGGAGTTGACATCGATGCCGAGGCAGGAGGGGTACATTTTGAGCAGGCGGGCGAACTTGTTTATGTCGTAGTCGTAGTCTTCGTTATATGCCTTGTCAAAATCTTTTTCGTTGCGCGCGCCCGTGTATTCGCCGGGGTGGTTGATGACCGAAAGACCGCCGAGTGCTTCGACATTCTTTATCGGAGTCTCGTAGTCGCTCGTGCCGCCCATGACGCCGTTGCCGTAGTCAACGAACCAGGAGTTGACATGCGAGTTGTTGAACGAAGTCGGGTTGTTCTCGATGCCGTAGGGGACTCGGAGCATTCCGCGGCCGCCTCTGTCGCTGCCGGAGGTTATCTGATTGTAGCGCCCCTGAGTCAGCCCTGTCGGCTTCTCGAAGCCGTTCTCGCGTCTGAATCCGAGCGCGAGCTGGAGCGCGGGAACATAGTTCGGCTCTGTCCAGCTTCTGTCCACGGTGCCGTGATCGGTTATAGCGAGAATGTCGTAGCCCATTGAATAGTAGGTCTCGATGACATATCTGAAATCATTGTCGCCGTCGGAAACTATGCTGTGATTGTGCAGGCTCGCCTTGTATTGACCGTAGTTTTTCCAGTCAACCGTGGCGTAGGGATTCGTTATCGCGTAGTCAATGTCCGTCGTGTCCGCGTCCTGTGCGAAGACTGCGGGAAGCATCCCGAAGAGCATCACTGCGGCGAGAAAGAACGAGAGAATGCGCTTGAAATCGGTTTTCTTCATCTGATATCTCCTTTTCTTTTTTGCGTGTATGAGAAAAAATTGCTGAAATCATTATACAATATCACGCCAAAAAAGTCAAAAAAATTATGCGCATTTACCTAATTTTTGGTCTGGGATATGGAAAAAGCGTGTTATATATGTTAAAATCATATAAGTATCTTGACGGAGGACGATATGGATATAAGAAATGAGCTCGAACGGCTCGGAGATGAAAAATACAGGGAGTTCAGCTTGTCGCTCCTGCCGAATGTCGACAAGAGCAAGATGATCGGCGTCCGCCTGCCGCAGCTGAGAGCAGTCGCGGCGCGGATAAAAAAAGAAAGCCCCAAGGGCGTTATGCCCGATCTTCCGCAGGGCGATATGCTTGAAGAAAAGCTTGTGCGCGGATTCGTTATTGCAGGTGCCGATCTGCCGTTTGAAGAGCATCTGAAAGCTGTGGCGGATTTCGTGCCGGAGATAGATAATTGGTCTGTCTGCGACAGTTTCGTGAACAGCCTCAAGTTTTTCAAAAAAGACAGGGAGCGGGTCTGGGAGTTTTTGCAGCCGTATTTTGATTCCGATAAGCCCTATGATATCCGCTTTGCGGTCGTCGCGGCGCTCAATTATTTCTCGGATGATGAGTACGCCGCCCGCGCCTTCGGGAAGTTTGATGCGATAACCAACGACGACTATTATGTCAAAATGGCGGTCGCGTGGGCGGTTTCCGTGTTCTTCGTCCATGCGCCGGAAAAGACATGGCAGTATCTCGAAGATAACCGCCTCGACGATTTTACTTTCAACAAGTCGCTTCAGAAGATAACCGAATCTTATCGCGTCACGCCGCAGGACAAGGCGAAGATACGCGCAATGAAACGCAAATAACAGCCGAATAGGAGATAATACAATGAGCAACAAAGTACGCAGAATTTTTTCAAAAGCAGTCAATTTGATTACTTCCGCAACCGTG
>DKDF01000005.1:42991-45517 GCA_002451755.1 Ruminococcaceae bacterium UBA6855 | reverse complement strand
ATGCCGAAACGCGGGTAGTGTACATCCTTTGATTAGAGTGCGGAGCGAAGGTAGAAGCTAATTATCAAATTACAATTGCTTATAACCCTGTATCGGCTGCACCGATAGCGGACAGCCGCAAGGGCTGTCCCTACGGTCGGTAAAATCAAAGATTCCGTGCCGCTTACGCGGCATCGGTGCGTCGAGGTCTCCGCACCCTACAAGTTGCGCCTAATGGATTCCACGACAAATCCCAATTTACCGTCCCGCAGCTTACCGCTTTTACAAGTAAAAAACTTTTCAAAAATTTTTGCGCTCTAATCTTTCTTTAATTTTCGCGGGTTATTATATGGGCGTACTAAGGGACACGATCCCGATAAGAAAGGACAGATACTAATGTTTGCAAGTATTTTCAAATCCATCGGAGTCGCGCTCATGTCAGTCATTATGGCTATCTTCTCTGCGATCGCTCCGCCGCAGGATAAGCCCGACACCGGTTCGGGCAGCTCCGGACAGATCCAGCAGGAAGTAAAGATAAGCCTTGACGCCGCGATAGACATTGCAGTCGCCGATGCTGGCGTTGCAAGAGCCGACGCGAAGTTCACCGAAGCGAAGCTCGACAGCGACGATCTTGTCGCCCACTATGATATCGAGTTCATCGCCGGAGCTAACGAATACGACTACGAGATAGCGGTCGCAGACGGCAGCATTCTCAAAAAAGAAGTCGAGCCCGCCGATCCCTCTAAGCCCTCAAAGCCCCAGCCCGATGTCTCCGGCTATATCAGCATCGACGAGGCGAAGGCAATAGCCCTCAAGAAAGTTTCACTCGACGCATCAAAGGTCACTTTCAAGAAAGCTGAGCTTGACGCGGACGACCGCACTCCGCACTATGATATAGAGTTCGTTTCGGGCGGCTATGAGTATGAGTTCGAGATAGACGCAAAGAGCGGAAAGATTCTCGAGTTCGACCGCGAGCGCGAGGATAAGAAGCCCGCAGTTGACACATCAAAGTTCATCTCCGTTGAAGAGGCAAAGGCCGCCGCGCTCAAGAGAGCTTCTCTCGACGCGTCAAAGGTCACTTTCACAAAAGCTGAGCTTGATATTGACGACCGCACCCCGCACTATGATATAGAGTTCGTCTCGGGCGGCTATGAGTACGAAGTTGAGGTCAACGCGAAGAACGGCAGAATAATCGACTTCGACCGCGAGCTTGACGATTCAAAGCCCGCCGACACCTCGAAATATGTCTCCGCGGATGCCGCGAAGAAAGCCGCACTCGACCATGCGGGTCTCACCGAGGCTCAGGTCACGGAGCTCGAAGCCGAGCTTGACACCGACTCGCTCACCGCGCACTACGATGTTGAATTCAAATGCGGCGGATTCGAGTATGAGTACAAAATAAACGCGAAGAGCGGAAAAGTTATCTCGTTCGAAAAAGAGAGAGACTAACAGATTTTTATTCAGTCCCGGATGTTGAGTCCGGGGCTGTTTTTATTTGTAAACTTTTTTCGTTTTTCCTTGACTTAAAGCCGACTTCAGGTTCTATAATAAAGTCAAATCAAAGGAGGAATTATCATGAGAAAAGATTTCGGCGCAAAGCCATTCACCTATCCACAGCCGGTGCTTATCCTCGGCTCCTACGACAAGGACGGCAACCCCGACGCGATGAACGCCGCATGGGGCGGCATCAGCGGCGGCAATGAGATATCCATGTGCATAAGCGCGGGTCACAAGTCCACGAAGAATATCCTCGAGAGAAAGGCATTCACCGTGAGCATGGCTGATCTCGAACACGCGGCGGCGTGCGACTATGTCGGTCTTGTCTCCGCAGGGAATACGCCCGATAAATTTGAAAAAGCGGGCTTCCACGCCGTCAAATCAAAGTTTGTTGACGCGCCGCTGATCGAAGAGCTGCCCATCGCCGCAGAGTGCAGGCTCAAGAGCTATGACGCAGGCACCGGGCGCATGGTCGGCGAGATAGTCAACGTCTGCGTTGACGAGCGCGTACTCGACGAAAACGGAAACGTAGATGTTTCAAAGGCTCAGCCGATAACATTCGACCCGTTCAACAACACCTATGTTGTCCTTGGAGAGACGGTCGCAAAGGCGTTCAGCGCCGGCAGCTCGCTCAAATAAGGATATATGCAAAACGCCCCGCACAGGAATGCCAAGTACTCATAAAACAGTTTCAGTCCCGACAGTAATACCTGCCGGGACTTTTTCATATATTGAAGCTCATGATATGATTGAATAGATTGATAAATTGGGGCGTGGCGTAGAATCATTAGGCTCCCCTGTAGGGGAGCTGGCTCGGCGCGAGCCGAGACTGAGGGGTTAGTTTTGCTCCGCTCAAAGTAACAAATATATGTGGTAGGGGCGGATATTGTCCGCCCGCGAAATTTGTAGTGACTTATTGCCGCGTAATTTGTATGGTGCGGCGACCTTGATGCACCGCTGCCGCATAAGCGGCACAATATGAAATTGTAGAATTTATCATCTACCTTCGCGTCGCACTCTAATCAAACGATATACACTACCCGCGTTTCG
>DKDF01000005.1:30841-42926 GCA_002451755.1 Ruminococcaceae bacterium UBA6855 | reverse complement strand
AAAGAAAAGCAAACTCGGGGTTTCACCCCGAGACCCCGGCAACGCCGCGCCGCAGTACATAACTCGCGGCTTTCAGTCAGCAGCTCGGCACATTCGCACGCAAACGCGCCGGAGCTTGAACGAGTGCGTGCTCGTGCGTCTTGCTGCGCAAGCCGTTCCCTCGCCTTTCCCCAAAAGATATCAAACACTGCGGCGCGGCTATTGAAGGTCTGATTATAGAAGTCAACCGATCACTTGCTTTTACTTTGATATAGCTTGCGCGATATATAAAGGGCGCAACTTTATAAACCTTGCAGCAACACAAAAACCGACCTATTATTCACAGGTCGGTTTTGTGTCATTTGAACACCCCGTCGGATGTGCGGGACATTTTGTTTTTCAGATGTAACTTTTAATATTTAATTGTGAAATCGTTTATTGTTGTCATGCCGACTTTCACTCTCGTGTTTGAGCCGAGCAGATGCGCCGTCAGTTCGATAATAACGGGATAGTCGTAGTGGGCATAAGTCATATTGCCGGTGGACTTGTCGAACCGAGCCGAGATAGTGCCGTTGTAATAGGTGAATCTCTGATCGCTGAGCGAGAGTCCGGGATAATCGAAATTCACCATGTCGGCAGTCAGCACACCGAATGCCGCGGCATAGCCCTTATCGCCCGAGGGATTGACCTCAGTGCCGAAGGTCAGGGTTATCTGATATTCGTTTCCCTTGTCCTCTATCTTTGCGTTCTTGACATCGGATGCTGTAAGCTTACTGACCCAATCCTTGCCGCCGACGGGGAACACCGCTTTGATATCCTCTTTGCTCGTCATGACGAGAGCTTTATCGTCACGCTTCATAAAAGTTTTCATCGCGCTCTTGCCGACTGCGTCTATGGCTTTCGGAAGTTCGGTCTTGTCGGCGTCGTTCTTCGTCTCGGTATAGTTTCGGGTGACGGACTTTGCGCTGTACTTGACTCTGTTCGCGCCGGCGTTGAAATAGGCGATTATCTCAGCTTTATTCCAGTCTTTTGCACTCTTTGAGGGTGCGGCAGTGACCTGCGCATTTGTCTCGCCGGGCTTCGCGGGGTCTGCTGAATTAGTCTCGCCCGTCTCGTCCTCCTGCGCGGTGCTGTCCTCGGGCAGGGCGGTAGTGTCATCAATTATTTGCCCGTCCGCGCTCGTCTGCGCTTCGCCGGTGGTGTCGGTATTTGTTTTTGTGTCGTCCTTTTTGCACGCACACAGCAGTGACACAAGCAGGACTAAAATTGCCATAACTGCAGCTATCGATCTTTTCATGGATTTTCCTCCTCAGAATTCATATTCACCCGCTCCGACGGTCTGTTTTCTTCCGTCGGGCAGAATTATATCCGCTTTGCAGTTCGACGGGACGGATATTTTATATTTGTATCCCCCGTCCGTTTTGTCCCAGCGCACGAAAATTTTTCCGTATACGCTGTCATAGCTCGCTTCGGCGAACTCAAAATGTCCGCCCGGGCGCGGGGATATTTTGAATTTATTCTCCCCCGCGACATTTATTCCGCACATCGTGCCGAACAGCCACTCGCACACGGCGCCCTTGGAATAGTGGTTGAGCGAGGCTATGCCGCCCTGCGCCGCAGTGCCCTCCCACGACTCCCAGACGGTGTTCGCGCCGTTTTTGGGCATGAACAGCCAGCCGGGCATCTGCTCGTTTTCGAGCAGGCGGTAGGCATATTCAATATCGATATCCGCCAGAACACTCAGTATCAGCGGAGTCGAGAGGAAGCCCGTGCCGAGCCGCCACGAGTAGTTGTCAAGAGCTTTTATGAGCCGCTTTTTCGCGTATTCCGACTGTTGTTTATTCAGCAGATTAATATAAAGCGGGCGCACGAGCTTCGCCTGGCGGTCGGTGTCGAGCGAGAATTTTTTCGTGGAGACGAGCGCCGCATAGCCTTTTCTTGCCCTTGCGGCATTTTTCTCATAGAGCTTTCTGTCGCTGTCCTTGCCGAGAATGCGGGCTATATCCGCCATCGTTTCGAGCATATAGACTATGTAAGCCGTGGTCTCCTCGGGATTCGGGTTGACGAAATCCGTAAATTTAAGAGCCTTGACATCGGCGGGTTCCGCCCATTCGCCGTAGGACTGGCGATAGTTTGAAATGTTGCGGAAATTCTTGAGTCCCACTCCCGTCGGCAGAGCGGTAGGATACCACTTGCCGAGGGTCTTTATTTTATACTCGGCAAAGGCGCGCATATTGGGATAAAAACGCTCAAGAATTTTTCTGTCGCCGTACTGCTTATAGAGCCTGTACGGTATGAACACGCCCGCATCGGACCATCCCGCCGAGCCGTCCATGAAAGTCATATAGAAATCCACACCGCCGCGCGGGGCTATCTGGCGGAAGTTGCCGTTTTTGAGCTGCTCGTCGCACATATCGCGCACGAATTTTTCGGCAAAGGGCGCGTAGTCAAAAAGATAGCTCGCTGTTTTGCAGAATATCTGCGCATCGCCCGTCCAGCCGTGGCGTTCGCGGGTCGGGCAGTCTGTCGGCAGATCGGTCGAGTTGCCTTTTGCCGACCACTTTGTCGCCTCGACGAATTTATTGAGCAGCTCATTGGAGCTGTTGAAATATCCCGTCTCCTCCATGTCGGAATAGACTGCTATGGCAGTGAAGTTCTCCGGGGCTATATCTATATCCGTGCCGACGCTTATATACTGAAAACCGAAGATAGCAAACTTTGTCTTGTAGTGATTTCTGCCCGCTTTGCAGATATACTCAATCTTTTGCAATGGCGTTGTCTTGCGTTTATTCCTGCACTGGATATTTTCGAGCGTCAGCTCGCCGCCGCGCAGCAGCTCGCCGAACTCAAGGGTGATTTTCTGCCCCTCGCGGGCGTTTATCTCAAACTCGACATAGCCCGCTATATTCTGCCCGAAGTCGAGCAGCTTTTTTCCGCTCGGGGTGACGGATAATTGGGGCTTGAAGCGTTCCTTTTCGGTTATCGGGAAATTGTTCGACGCGCTCGGCACGACCTTGCACTTCGTCTCTTTTGCGTGACCGCTGTATGACGGAGCCTTGTTTGCATTGACCCGCTCGCCGTCCTTGTTGTCGGCGAAGCGTATCGCGCCGTCATTGCTCCAGAGCCACGAGCCGTCCGACACAACCGTCTGCGCCGTGCCGTCGGTATATTTTATCTCAAGCTGAGCGAGCAATTTAGTTTCGGTGCCGTACTGATTTTTGAGTCCCCACGCGCCGACGCTGCCCCTGTACCAGCCGTCGGCAAGCTCGGCGCAGATTATATTTTCGCCCTCGTGCAGGAGAGAAGTCACATCATAGGTCTGATACTGTATGCGCTTTCTGTATTCCGTAACACCGGGCGCGAGCGGCATCGAGCAATCAACGCCGTTGATCCCGGCTGAATAGAGTCCGCAGGCGGTCATATAGAGCCGAGCAGACAAAATCGGCTTTTTGCACTCGAACTCTTTTTTGAAGCAGTCGACCGGGTAACGCTGCTTTTTGTTTACATTATAGTTTCCGGTTATCCACTTCGCGCTCCAATCCGAGGCGTTTCTAAGCCCGATCTCGAAGAATGCCGGCTCGCTCCAATCGCCCTCAAGCCCGTTTTCGTCCCAAAGCTTCACCTTCCAGTTCACTCTCAGGCGCGACGGAGTATCGAGCGGATACGGGATAAACGCCATCTGCGGGGATTCGACCTTGCCGCTGTCCCATAAAATATTGCCGCGCGCATCTGATGCGGCTATTCTGTATGCGCTCTGCGCCTTTCCGCCCTCGCAGTTCCACATGAAGCGCGGATTCTTTATATCTATCCCCAGCGGGTTTTTGAGATATTCTGTTTTTAGCTTTACGGCTTTCATTTTTTCACCTCTTTCGCGCTCATAACCGCAAAGATTTCCTGTTCCATGAACGGAGTCCATATTTCGAGATACCCCGCCTTTGTCGGGTGTATCTTATCCGCCATATATAAATCCATATCGGCATTCAAGGCGGCGTTCAAATTATCGTCGTTCCACATATCGATAACGGATATGCCCCACTTCTCCTGCGCCGCTTTTAAAATATCGACCATAGATTGATACCGCTCGCTGTCGTAGCGCGGACTTGTATAAAATATCACGGGGCAATTCCATTTTTCTTTTGCATAGCAGATTATGTATTCTATCGCCCCGGCTACGGTCTTTGTGTCGAAGTCGCCGAGATTTTTCGACTCGATTATTTCCCCGAGCTCTTTTTTCTGCGACGCGTCGTTGGTCGAGAGCTGGCAGACCAAAAGATCGGCTTTTTCTGCATCGAGCTTTTTGAGCCGCGACACATATGAATCCATGCCCGATTCAACGAGGGTCGTGCCGGAGACTGCGCTTTTTATCATCTCGCAGCCGTCCCGCTTTTCGATATAATCGGCAAACGAAACCCCGCCGGATGCCGAGCCGTAGGTCACGGAAGAGCCGAGAAATATAACGGTCTTGCCTTTTATCGGGCTGTCGGCATTTTCCGTGACATTATCAAGCGAATACTTTTCGCCGTTGCCCGCGAGCGAGGCGGTTTTCACATCGTGGAGCTTCACAAACGGTCCCCAGCTCCACTGATAGCCGCAGAACGCGAGCCACGCGGCAATGACAACAGCTGCAATCGGAATGATTATCAGAAGTTTTTTCTTCATTTTATTCAGCCGTCTCCCCGTTTCTCTGCTTTATCTCCTCCTGCTCTTTTGCAATATTCTTTTCAACATTTAAAAACAGCAGAAGTATCGCAAGGATAACACCGGTTATCGTCTCAAGCCCTACGAAAGTAAAGGTTACCGCGCTCTTGACGCTCGCCGACTGCACGGCGATAAGCTGACCGGCCGCATTTGTATAGGGCGCGACATAACCGGACTTCGAGAGAATGAGATTGAACACGCCCGTGCAGATTCCGACGCTCGCAACGGCGATGGTGTTATATATAGACATCGCGATACCGTCGCACCTGAAGCCGTTTTTCCACTCAACATGGTCGAGCACGTCCGCGAACAAAGCCATGAACACATAGGAGCACGGCAGACCGCCTATGTTCTTGATAAACTGGCCGATAAGCACTATAACCATATTCGTCGGCGCGAGCCAGCATATAGCCGAGCCGACCGCATAGAAGATAAAGCCGATTGCCGTTAAATTGCGTTTGCCAAATTTCTTCGCGAGCGGCCAGACGGCAAAAATGCCGATACCCATCGGGATGCCGCCGATAACGGAGAGCATGGTCTGAGTCTTTCCGTCGTTATATGTACCGAGGACATAGTTCGAGAAATAGACGAGCGAGATATTTTTGATCGTCGAGCCGACGGTGAAAATGAGAAAATATATGAAAATTATTATCATATATTTGTCGCTGAAAATCGCCTTGAGCTGAGTTGTCATCGCGACGCTTTCTTTCTCCTGCTCGCCGCCCTCGAGGGTGATGCGCTCCTTGGTGAAATAATACTCCATGAGCGTCAGCGGCAGCGCGATGCACGAAAGAATACTCATCGTGACTATCCACTTTGATTTGTCAACGCCGAGCTGCGGCATTATGAGCATGGGGAAGATGAGCGCGACGATTATGCCGCTCATCATGATAGTCGATATCTGATTGAAAACCGAGAGCGAGCCGCGCTGTTCTGTATTTCTTGTCGAGAGCGGAACCATAAGATTGTGGCTCATGTTATAAATTGTATAGGCAAATGAATAGAACAGGTTATATGAGAGCATGACCCATATCACCTGCACTGTCCTGTTGCCCGAGGGGACTGTGAAGAGCAATATGCCCGTCACGGCGACAAGCGGCGCGGAGAGCAGCAGCCACGGGCGCGCCTTGCCCTGTTTTGTGCGCGTGCGGTCGATGATATAGCCCATGACTATATTTGTTATGGCGTCGATTATCTTCGACACTATCGGGAACACCGCGAGGAACGCGCCGCCCCACACGGTGGTGAGGTTCAGGACATCGGTATAATAGACATTGAGGTAGGTCGCGAGCACTGCGTTTAAAAGCAGCGCGCCGGACGGACCGAGCAGATAACCCAGCCACTTCTCCTTCGCCGTTACATCGGGCGAGGTCAGGCGCGAATCAAGCGCCCGCTTTTCAAAAAATTTTGTTTTTGCCATCACGAGAACTCCTTCATTTGTTTTATCTTATGGCTATAAAATATATTTGCAGCTGCCTTTGCCACAGCTTTATGCGCTTTCAGTGCTTTTTATATGATTTGAGCCGTAAACCGACCCCGTAGGGTCGGCGCGGCAAAAAAATGTTAAAAGGCTGAATAAAATTCTTTCACAGTTATCGCTGCGGTTTCGGCGCGTCCTCGGATTTCGTCTGAAGCTTTCCGGAGCGCACCGTTTACCGCAGGCGACAAAATCATCGGAGACAGAAAGGTTAAGGTCTCCTTGACAATTGAAAGATTTCATATTACACTACTATTATATCTACATTGTGTCGGATTAACAATCATCAGTTTTGCTAATAGCTGTTATGAAACCGACAAAATCATCTGAAAGTGGCGGGATAATATGAACACCAAAAATAACCAGCGCACGAGACTTTCAAAAATATTGCTCAAAAACGCGCTGATGGATCTTCTGGGCGAGAAAGGCTCGGTAACAAAAATATCCGTAAGAGAATTGTGCGAACGCGCCGACCTCAACCGCTCGACCTTTTATGCGCACTACTCCGAGCCGAAAGAATTGCTCGAAGAGGTCGAAAACGAGCTGCTCGACGCGACTCAGGATCACTTGAAGAAAATAGGCGCGGAAAATGACATCGGCGCGCACAGATATCTGCTTTCATTTCTAATGTATATCAAAGAAAACGACAAGCCGTTCCGCACGCTGCTTGTCGACTCGGTTGACCCTGCGTTCCGTTCAAAATTCATGCAGCAGTCGATAATCCAGTTTATCGAGAATCTGAACATCATTTTTCCGAAAGAGCAGGAGCAATATATCTACTCATATATTCTCAACGGCAGCACGGGAGTTATAATCCAATGGATACGCTCGGACTACTGCGTTGACGAAAACGAGCTTGTCGATCTGCTGTTTTCGATAAACCAGAGCGCACTCGTAAATCTCGACATAAAACCGCGCATATAGTTGAAAGCCTACCAAACAAGTGGTATAATATTAGCACGCGCACCGCTCGGCGCGAAACACAAGGAGACGATAAAAAATGAGAGAGAGTAAAATCACGAGGGACGAAGCGTTCGAGCTTCTGAAAAAATACAACAAAGACCCGTTCCATATCCGCCACGCGCTGACCGTCGAGGGTGTTATGCGCTGGTACGCGAAAGAGCTCGGCTATGCGGACGAGGAGGAATACTGGGGCATAGTCGGTCTGCTGCACGACATCGACTTCGAGCTCTATCCGGAGGAGCACTGCAAGAAAGCTCCCGAGCTGCTCAAGGCGGGCGGAGTCGGCGACGACATGATATATTCAATTTGCTCCCACGGCTACGGTATCTGCGTCGACATCGAGCCTGTTCACGAGATGGAAAAGGTGCTCTTCGCGGCGGACGAGCTGACGGGGCTCATCTGGTCGGCGGCGCTGATGCGCCCGTCCAAGAGCGTGATGGACATGGAAGTTTCGAGCCTCAAGAAGAAGTTCAAAGACAAAAAATTCGCCGCGGGCTGCTCGCGCGATGTTATCCGCACTGGCGCTGAGAGGCTCGGCTGGGAGCTTGAAAAGCTCTTCGAGCAGACGATACTCGCCATGCGCTCATGCGAGAGCGATGTCAACAGCTTCATGGAGACTTATCAGGCGTAAAATGAGCAAAAGACTGCCGCAGAAACGATATCCGCGGCAGTCTTTTTTATTTGCGTTTTATATTCAGTCCAGTGCGGGCTCGGGAGCGAGCGGTGCTTCCGTTGTCGGCTCGGTCACGGGAACTACCGGCTCCGACGGGATCGGGTTTATCGATTCGTCGGACGGTTTTTCTGTCGGTTTCTCCGTGGGCTTTTCCGTAGGCTTCTCCGTCTGCCTCTCGGTTGGCTTTTCGGTAGGCTTCTCAGTCGGCTCGACTACGGACACATTAATAAGCATCTTTCCGCTCGCCGTCTCCCCGTCGGAGTCGGTGACGGTGACTTCCACTGTGTACATTCCGCCGGTTTTCGGGGTATATGACATACTCTTTTCCGATTTTTCCGCCACGAGCGCGCCGTTTAAAAATATCTTTATTTTATATGAAGTATATTTCCCCGTTCCGCCGGAGACGAGCGCCGACGCGTGTATCTGCGGCGCGGCGGTGCCGTTGTTCGTCACCTGCGCCGCCGCAACGGCTGCGAGGGTCGGATTCTTGACGGTCACGGTGCATGAGGCGGTCTTGTTTCCGTCCTCGGTCTTTACGGTTATCACGGCTGTGCCCTTCGCCTTTGCCGTGACGCGCCCGGAGCTCGAGACCGACGCTACATTGCTATTGCTGCTCGACCATGTGACCTTCTGATTCGCCGCATTGCGCGGAGCGACGGTCGCCCGGAGCTGCCTCGAATCGCCGACTGTTAAATCGAGCGCGGACGAACTCAGGGTAACGCCCGTGACATGGTCGATATATACCGTCACCTTGCAGACCGCCACGCGGTTGCCGTCCTTTGTGGTGACCCGGATATTCGTTGTACCCTCTTTTTTCGCCGCGACTATACCGCCTGCGACCTCCGCTATTGACGGATCGTCGCTCGACCATGTGTAGTCCTTGTCATATGCGTCGGCGGGGATAACAGTGGCTGTGAGCACTTTCGTCTGACCGACTCTGAGTTTAGCTTCCGTCGCGCTGAGCCTGACGCCCGTCACGCTCTGGTATTTTTTCTTGCTGTAAAATGTCCTTGTGCCGTTCTTGTTCTTTATCGTCAGGACGCCGTTAGTGACGGATATTCCGTAGCTGTCCCAGTCGCTCTTTCTGTCCGCATATCCGCCGCCGGTTGAGGACTTCGTATAGGTGCTGAGAGTCGCGAGGTCGAAATTCGTCGCCTTTATGCCGAAGCGGTCGCCCGTCTCGTCGCCGCCTTTTTGAGCGGTGTATATCTCAATTGTAGAATCGGGATTGTTGAACAGATACCACACTCCGCGCGCCTCTCTGTAGCAGGTGCCGGTGTATCTGTCCTTCGTGCCGGGAGCTTTCACGAATTTCTTGTTATTGATATAAAAGCAGCTGCTGCCGAGGATTATTTTATTCGCGCTCAGCGAGCTTTCCCACGAGGCGAACGGCACGGAAATTGAGTTGCCCCAGCTGCCGCCCGAGGACGAAAGCGACTTCGCGGGATAGAGAGTATACGCCGCGACGCTCCCCGAAGACGAGGGCAGCGAGAAGTTATACGAGCGCAGATTCATCCCGCCCGCGGAGTTCGACACATCGACGAATATATCGGAATAGCCGTCGAGATACCATCTGCCGGAATATTTCGCCGCAGTCTGCGAATACACCTGAGCGGACGCGTCCGCCGCGGGTTGATTTTCGGATCCGCTTTCGGTCTTTCCCGTCGCTTTCCATTTCGCGGTGAGATTCAAATCATCGTTTATGGGCGTTGAGAAATCGAACTCGGTGTCGCCGTTGAACCATCCCTCGAATTTATATCCCTCGCGCTCGGGAGTCGGCGGCGCAAACGCCGCCTCGCCGCGCTTTATCTCGATTATTTCATTCTCTCTGCCGTCGCCGTAGCAGAGCACGAGCAGGACTATATCCGTGCCCTCGTCGATGCTGTAGGACGCGACAAGAGTTATGTCCCCCGTTATCGCGGTGTTGAAATCGAACGCCGCGCCGTTATACTGCCACTCGATAAATGTGAAGCCCTCTTTGTGCGGATTCCACGGCTTTTTGGCGTTCTCGCCGTCGCGGATATGCTGGGTCTTTATCTGCGTTCCGCCCGAGCTGTCGAATGTCACCGTGTGGACTGAGTTTTTGGAGCAGGCGGCAAAAACCGCGAGCGCCGTCAACAGGACTAATAAAACTGCCGTTACCCTCTTCATTGCGATCCCCTTTTCGCTTCGTTATAAGTATCGGTCTGACATAAATATATGCCAAATGTATTTCAAAATAATTCTACTGCAAAATAAATTATTTTTAATTAATTTAAAGAATATACGGTCTCTATGAAAAATATTTTTCACATATTGATTTTTGTTCAAAAATAAAGCGGCTATTCACAAAAGAGCAAGCCCCCGGCGAAGAAAAAACACCGGGGGCTTGAATTTTAAATTATATCAGAGCTCGCGCTCTATCTTCTCCTGCGCCGCTTTCAGTATCGCAGCCGGATCGTTGCCGAGGATATCGAGCCCCTCCGCGCTGAAAAAGCTGACTTTTTCAATTCCGAAGAACGACTTCGTGACCGTCTTGATATATTCAAAGCCGAAGTCCGTGTCGCCGATATATCCGCCCGAAGTGGTGATATAAATCAGCCTCTTCGCCCTGCAATAGCTTATCGGGACGCCGTCGCTGCCGTAGAGAAAAGTCAGCCCGCCGACACACAGGGATTCGATATAGATTTTCAGAAACGCCGGGAAGCTGTAGTCCCAGAACGGCGCGGCGATAACGACAGTATCACAGGCGGCGAACTGCTTCGCGCAGTCATAGACCGGATCGGAAAAGTCGTTCTTTTCCGCGCTTTCGGCGCGCTTCGCGAGTCCCGCCGCGTCGAGCGGCTTCAAATCCGCGTCGGCAAGGCGTATCTCTTCAATATCGCCGTCAAGGCGGCCGAGCGCGGTTTTGGCGAGCGCCAAAGTGCGCGACTCATTCTCACCGCGCACGCACGAATTGACGAAAAGTATTTTCTCTTTCATTTTTCCTCCTGTTTTCACTCTCTGATTATTTCAAAATTCCCGCTGCGGAGCTCCTCGAGGCTGCCGCGCTCGTCCGCGAACGCGTAGCCGTCGGGCAGTCTTATGCGGCCGTGAACTCCGCTGTCCGCAGAGATATCGAGTGCTATGCCCATAGATGTTCTGTGCCACTTGACGCTAACTTTGCCGCCGACCGTCTCATACGAAGCTTCAGCACTGTCGAGCTTTTCAATAAACACGGGCGATATCTCGACTTCCGTCGGGTCTGCAAGGAAAGGATTGACGCGGATGCCGCCGATATATTCAATGAACCACGCGGAAATATCGCCGAACATATGGTGATTGAGCGAATTGGGTCTGTCCTCCTCGCGCAGAAAATCCTCGGGCAAAGCAGTGAGCCCGCGCTCAACGAAGTTGCCGTAGGACGGATAGTCCGGGCGGGTTATCATCTTAAAAGCGAGATCCGCTTCG
The DNA here is from genome assembly GCA_002451755.1 of Ruminococcaceae bacterium UBA6855. Lineage (GTDB taxonomy): Bacteria > Bacillota > Clostridia > Oscillospirales > Acutalibacteraceae > CAG-177. The sequence goes on along the minus strand of DKDF01000005.1, from coordinate 31,707 downwards.
CCGAAGTCGGAGAGCACCCTGAACAGCACGCGCATACCGAGTATGCCCGCGTCGACATGGTCATCGCGCCGTTTGATTATCTCAAGAAGGCGCTTGAATGCCTCGGGCTTTTCGCCGGGAACGAACACATCGTAATATATCGCCATCGCCTGCGAGGTCTGGCAGGAGCCTATCGCGGTCATAGTGCCGAAGTCTATCAGATGCCGTCTGACTGCGTCTCTTATCTCATTATAGAGCTTTTCGCAGAACTCGCGTTCGAGCGAAAGTCCAAGCTGCGAGAAAATATAGGCGGCTTTCCTGAGAATACTCATGCAGGTGACGCTGTCGGTGAATTCGAGCGGCGATTTGACCCTCGTCACCGGGCACCAGTCGCCCAGCCCAATCGCGACAAGCCCGCGCTCGTCGCGGCGGCGCGAGATATACTCGCAGTAGCGAAATATCGCCGTCGCGTTCTCTTCGATTATCTTTCTGTCGCCGCGCAAAATATAACAGAAATACGGAATATATGTCAGCGCAGCGTCCCACGCTGGGCCGTTGCCCCACTCAAATCCCCAGCCGCCCGTCGGCACTATGCCGGGCAGCGCCCCGTCCGCACGCTGAGCGGCGCGGATATTGCGAAGCCACTCGCGGTAGCTGTTGACTGCGTCGAGGTTCATCAATATGTGCTCGGCGGAGAGAGCGGCGTCGCCCGTCCAGCCGTTTTTCTCGCGGTGCGGGCAGTCGGTCGGGAAATAATAGAAATTCGAGAGGTCGGAGTTTCTCGTCATCAACTGCAATTTGTTCGTCATCTCGTCGGAGCAGACGAACGAGCCGATCTCGCGCAGAGCCGAGTTCTGCACGACAAAGGTCAGAAGATCGGCGGTCGT
>DKDF01000005.1:0-30780 GCA_002451755.1 Ruminococcaceae bacterium UBA6855 | reverse complement strand
GCTCGGTTATGCCGAGCACCACGCAGTATCTGAAGCCGTGATAAGTGAACACGGGCTCAAAAATCTCTTCGCCCTCGCCTTTAAGTATGTACACATCGCGCTGGGAATATCCGGCGGGATAGAAGCAGATGTTGCTCGTGTCTGGCTCGCCGTCGGGCGCAAAATATTCGCCGAACTGCAAATCGATTTGCCGCCCGCGCTCGCCGCTTATCCTGAGCTTTACGGTGCCCGCCGAGTTCACGCCGAAATCGTATAAAAATCCGTCGCGCTCGTCGCTCGCGATTTTCTTTGCCTCTTTGACAACGTCGCCGCGTGTTATGTATTCCTTGAGCCTGCATTTTCTTATCAGAACCGGCTTTATCTCGCGCACGGGTGCTATCGGCTCCGCCTCGCACAGACGCTTTTCGCCGCGCGGAGTCTCAGCAGGCAGGGCGTTTTTCCACGCACTGTCGTCAAATTCGGGCTTGAACCAGCCGGAAATTTCAAGGCGCGCGTCGTAATAGCATCCGCAGCGCAGGTCATCGAAAATGACCGGGGACGGTGCGATTTTTACTGAACCGTCAGCCTCGAAAGTATTTATTTTACCGTCAATATATTCCGTCGAGACGCAGAAAGCCGTGCGCGGCGCACCCCTGAACGCGGCGATATCAAAGTCCCAGATCTGACCGCCCGGCGCGTTCTGCATTCCGTTGCCGAGCATGATGCCGAGGACATTTTTGCCCGGCACGAGGCACTCGGTTATGTCATACTCGTCGTAGTAGACAAGATCGTCGGGGTTCGAGATATATGGCGCGAGAATGCCTTTAGTAAGCTTCTGCCCGTTGACATATAGCTCATAAAACCCGAGTCCAGTCAGCGTAATAACACTCTTTTTGACTTCGCCGTCTATCTCAAAAGTCCTTCTGAAATATGGCGCGGGGACATGGGATATATAGGTTGTATAGTCATAGCCCGCACAGATAAATTTTTCCGAAAACATAACAGCACTCCTTTACGCTAATATCATAACCGAGGACGGGAAAAACTGCAACAGATAATAAAAACATTGCCATGCTTTTTTAAATATGCTAAACTAAATTTAAATATTTATTACTCAAATAATGCTAAGTACAGTTTATTGTACACCAAATGTGATATTATTAATTTAGGGAAGTATTTATCATGAATGAAAGAGAATCTATTTCTTATCTAAAAATATTTATGTCAAGATAACGGAATGGTAGGTGTAATTTATGCGAAAATGTTTTGTTACAGTGTGTGTCATATCTCTATTTCTACTGTTCGGAGGACTGAATGTGTATGCAACGACAAATTATGAATTCGAAACGACTGACTTATCAGAGAATGAAGTTAACCAAATATGGCAAAATATTAATTTAAGGAAATCTCCTGATTTGAAATCCTTAGACAACATCGAATTGCCTATTGTTTCTTTTGATGTTTCTAAAGACGGCATAATACTTTTGGGCTTTAAAGAAAATAAGATTGCTATATCAAATTCAAATAATGTGTTGACATTATTTGAATTTGATAATAACGGTTCATTTTATGTTCAATGGAATGATGGCAATATTCTGCTAATGTTGGTCAGAGGTTCCATAGTTATTGAATTCTCGCAAGACGGGCAGTTAATTAATATGGTTAAAACTGATGATAGCAGTGTGAAAAACAATTCCCTATGGAATCAAATAGCAAAAAAGAAATCCTTAAATATTGGACAGGCTTCTTATTATGTCAAAAACGACATGGGAATATTTAACTTTTTGGCATCATCTTATTCGCAACTTATAACTGAGGATAGTCAAGGGAATCAAACCATTCTTTATGATGTGAACAATACTCAGATGGCAAAAACAATTGTTGCATTTTTTGCTGTTATTGTATTTGTCGCAGTAGTCGTTTTGATGATTTTAGTCCAATTTGTGAAATTTCGCAAGCGATGAGAAATTTGCTCGTTTCTGCAAGCCGGGCACCAAGATAGGGATATAGTGTTGTCAAGGCTACGGTAAAGCGAAACAATGAATACTCTAAACTTTTATACCATTGCGACAATGTGAGCAACCACTGGGAGCTGATTGAAGATCCTTAGCCAATGATGAAATACTGGCTGCGCAAAATGTTCCCGATTTATTAATCATATAAAAACAGGGAGGTATTATCATGGCAAAGACAGGCAGCAAAAAGCGGAAGATAATAATTTGCATCGTTTCAGCAGTCGCGGTCATTGCTCTGCTTTTCGGCGCGTGCGCCGTCTATCTCGGCGACTACTATCACGCGATAACGCCTGCGGGCGAATCATTCGGGCTTCAGGACGGCGCTCCCCTGCCCGAGACAATCAAACTCGACAACGGCAATATAGTCTGCAAAAGCGAAAATGCGACAAAGGGACTGATATTCTATCCCGGCGGAAAGGTCGAATACACGGCATATCTGCCGCTTATGGAGTCTCTCGCCCAAAAGGGCATACTTTGCGTGCTCGTCAGGATGCCGTTTAACCTCGCGGTATTCGATGTCAACGCCGCGGACGGCATACGGGAGATGTTCCCGGAGATCACCGACTGGTACATAGGCGGTCACTCCCTCGGCGGCTCGATGGCGGCGGCGTATCTCGAAAAACACCCGGGCGATTTCAAAGGTCTGCTGCTCCTCGCCGCATATTCGACCGCCGACCTTTCGAACGAAAATATAAAGACGCTGTCAATTTACGGCAGCAACGACGGAGTGCTCAACCGCGAAAAATACGAGCAGTACCGCAGCAACCTCCCGGAGCTGACCGAATATATAATCGACGGCGGATGCCACGCATATTTCGGCGTTTACGGCAATCAGGATGGCGACGGCACCCCGACGATAGACAATGCCCGGCAGATAAACCTGACGGCGGATGCGGTTGCGAAATGGGTTGGGTGAATTAAACATTTTCAAAGTTTATGGGAGCACAAAATGATTACAAATGACCTTGATTTGGGCTTTGCAAAAATTCGGGCGACTGTGAACAACGCAGCGATAAATTTCGAAGTCGGGAAAAGCTCTTTTGATACATACCAACTCGATGACGGCACCGAACTTCATCCCACCGGATGTTTGAAAATTATAATAAATACTCTGCCGTACTGCATCGGCGATAAAATATCCATCGGCTTTGACCGGGGAGCATTCACATGCGACTCGGGCGGCGAAAGCAGAATAAATATCGTCGGAGAAATCAGGGAATTTACCGTAGCAATGGGTGCGCCAGATACAGATGCCGCCGGTTCTCTTAAAAGAACTTTCCCATATGAAACCTGGTGCTCCGACTCACGCGGTTTTGAATTTCATATCACAGACGACCCAGAGCAATACGGCAGAAACAGCGTCGATATCGTGATTACTGTTGTCTGGGAATATTCAAACCTTGACTACGCATGGGATATGGTCTCATACTTAACTTCCTGAAAATTTTATTAAGAAACATCAACAGCCCTCTGAAAAACACTTTCAGAGGGCTGTCGGTTTTAATAATCAAGTCCGCACAAAAGCGATGCGGTTAACGCGGTCGGCGTCTTATTTCGCACCCGCTGCGGGCTTATTGTACAAAACGATATACTCATTCCAGCGGTTAATCACATCTTTCAGCGGCTCGTCCAGATATGAATACGCCTTTTCTTTTATCCAATCGGGTATGCCGTATGCCGCCTCGGCTATGCTTCCGGCGATTGCCGCCTGAGTATCGCTGTCGCCGCCAAGAGAGACGGCATTGCGTATGGCATCTTCAAAATCCGTGCTCTCGATAAACGCGATTATCGCCTGCGGAACGGAGCCCTGGCAGGTTACGTCAAAGCGGTAGTACGGGCGTATTTCATCGAGAGACTTCGACAGATTGTAGCCGTACTCATTCTCGATATATTCCTTTATGCGCTTCTTACATTCCGCCGGATTGTTATCTATAGACTCTTCGCCCGCTCTGTGATATCCTCCGAAATAAAAGCGGCTGAGAAAAATCGCATCGGCGGTTGCCATCGCGCCCTTTACGCCCTCGGGGTGGTTATGAGTGACCTCGGAAGAGAGCCGAGCCAATTCTCTGCATCTTTCGGGTAATTTCCCTGTTTTGGCATAAGCTTCGCAGTCCACCGCCCACGCACACGGCGAAACGCGCATCGCCGAGCCGTTGCCGAAGCTGTTATACGGCTCGCTGCAATCCGAGAATATCCACGCTTTGAACCTGCCGCCGTAACCGGCACGGGGATACATCCGCCCGTATTTCTTCATCGCGTCGGTGAAGTCCTCCCGCTTGCCTCCGTTCATAATGCCCTCGGCTACCGCGCAGGTCATAACGGTATCATCCGTAAATCTGCAGGAGCTGCCGAACAGCGGAAATTCTTTTGTTTTGATACTGTGTCGCTCATAGATTGAGCCCACGATATCACCGATTATTACTCCTAGCATCTGATCTTCCTCCCTTTATACATACAATATCTTAACATCTTCTGCGTTTTTGCAGATTGATTGCTCCCGTTTTGCTATACAACAATTATACATTAAAAAGCAAAGGTTTACAACAATTTTTCGAAAATCAGATATATGTCGCATAAATCGGCTTTTGTACCGGCGGGATAATTAATCCGCTGCCTTTTTTGCTATTCCCTGCTCCAAATCGCTGACTTCGTCTCTCAGCGCGGCAATCTGCTCCGTGTACGGATTTTTCTGAGCCGCGATCGTTTCCAGTTCTTTGATTGAAGCGCTCAGCTTTTTCCGGCTGTCTTCAATTTGCTCTTTTTGCTTTGAGAACAAATCAAAGAAATTATACAGACGCCGCGCATTTCCCGAGACGGATTGACCGACCTCCAGGCGGTATACAGTATCAAGGCGTTTGAGCGAAAGATACGGCTTCTTTTCATCCTGACTTTCAGGCACGGATATTGCAAAATCCATTACAAACAGGTCGTTGGGCATCGGCTCTTCTTTGCGAATCACGCTCTCGGAGAGGAAATCTTTTATCTTGCCGACCTCCTGCTTATATTGCTCGCGGGAAAACCCAAGCAGATATTCCTCGTTTTTAACCGTATTGCGCAGACGGACATCAAAATCGGCAAGCATTTTCTTCTCTTCAACCGACCGGTTCGCATCGTTAATGCTTTTTTCAAAAGCGGAGGACAGAATCTCCGTGTGCCGCAGCTCGTTCTGCTTCTCGGCGAGCGTTTTCATAAGGGGCTCGGAAATGGACAGAGCTTTTACCTGAGCATATGTCAGCACATTTTCTTCGAAATCCGACGCCGAGCGCTGATAGGTTGACCCGCTCAGAAACTGCGAGATGAATCTCTGTTTTGTCTCCAGAATCTGCCACGAATATGAATCGAAGCTGCCCTTTGTGATATAGCGAAAAATCCGTATCTCTTCGTTCAGATTTCCTTTGCGCATGATTCTGCCCTCGCGCTGAACCATATCCGCAGGACGCCACGGGGCATCCAGATGATGCACCGCCTTCAATTTTGTCTGCACATTTGCGCCTATGCCAAGCTTGAATGTCGAGCCGATAAGCACGCGGACGATTCCGCGGTTGACCTTTTCATAGAACGCGACTCTCGTCGCCTCCGATGTGTAGCTGTGGACGAAAGCTATCTCCTCCTGCGGCATGCCTCTTTCCACAAGAAGACTCTTCATTTCGGCGTAGACATTGAACTGTCCGGTTTTCGGCGTTGAGTAATCGCAGAAAATTATCTGCGCGCAGCCGGGATATTCCTCATATATTTTCATCACCTGCTCGGCACATACATCCGTCTTTCTGTAGCGGCTCTCCGGCAGTTCATCACAGCCGACCAGACGCAAGTCAAGCGCTGCCTTTCTCCCGTCCGTGCTGACCTTCAGCATGTTGTCATAGCCCTTGTCTATCTTCTTCTCTCGTATTTCTTCCGTGCGCTCACAGAGCTTATTCATATATTCCTGAAGCTGCGGGCTTTTCTCAAGTAAAATATCGTCATAGCCGTTGAATTCCGGCAGATCTCCGCTGCCGTTCACGGCATAAAAGCACGCGATATTTGCAAACAGCCTGGAAAGCTCCGGGAGATTGAAGAAACGCGCAAAACGCTTGACTATCCTGAAATTCGAAGTATCCACATCGATTTCGCATACATATTCAGGCTGGGCGAATGACTTGACCCAATTGTCGAACACATCCAGATGGGCTCTTCTCATGACATCCGGCTGAAGATACATCTGCATGGCATAGGCATCGGAGATGGAGTTGCACAGAGGCGTGCCGGTTGCAAAAACTACGCCGCCCCCGTTGTTCTGCTCCTGAACGCAGCGCACTTTTCGCTGCATATGCAGGCACTTCTGCGAGCCCCTGAGATTTATTCCCGCTATATTTTTCTGCCTTGAGTCGATCGGAATGTTCTTGAAATTATGAGCTTCATCGACAAAGAGGGTGTTTATCTCCAATTTGTCGAATGTGACCTCGGTTCTTGTACTCTGCATCGACATGATAAGCTGATGCGCGGTTTTGCGCATTCCCTCCTCAACCCTGTTCAGCTCCTTTCCCAACCCAACGGCCTGGCGCAGGAGCGCCATCATATCCTCGAGCTTTGACAGATCCTCCTCCATCTGAGTCAGGACGCATTCGGACGAAAGCGGTATCATTTCAAAGCAGCTGTACGCTATGATGATTCCGTCATAGTCCCCGTTTACAATTTGATTTAAGACCTTTTGGCGCACATCCGGCTGAAATGTGCCGGGATTCACGGACAGCAGCTTCGCCTTGGGATACATTGTCTGAAAAATCAGCTCCCACTGCCCGACAATGTTGTTCGGCACGACGAACATATTCTTTCTGGACAGCCCCATCTGCCGCATCTTCATCGCCGCGGCAATCATGATATATGTCTTTCCCGCACCGACATCGAATGCGAGCAGCGTGTTTTTCTCGTTGATTATTCTCTGAACGGCGTCCTTTTGATACGGGTAGAGTTTGATTTCTTCGCTCATCTGCGGAAACGACAGATTGGCGCCGTCATAGTTCTTTACGCCGAGTCCGCCGAATATTTTGTTGTAGCTCTCCTCAACATCCCAGCGCCTGTCCTCGTCTTCCCAAAGCCATTTTCTGAACAAATCGAGAATCTTGTCCCGCTTTTCGAGAATCAGAACCGTCTCTTTCTTTGTATCGCGGCGAATCTCGCGCATGTTGAGCATCAACTCAAAGATATACAGCGCATTGTACTGCGGTATCCCGTATTCAAAATCAATCCTCGAGAGGCCGCTGTAATACCCCTTGTCGGGAATGAACCAATAGCCTGTATTCGGCTCATAGTTGACAAGATTGTAATTCTGCCTTCCTTTGGACTCCCAGATCTCATGCCCATTTATCAGATAAAAAATAAATTCGTTGATTATTCTCCTGTCCATCCACGGAACTCCGGGAGTCGCTTCTATATCTTTATATTTAATAGTATGTTCAACCGAGCTTACTCTTTCTCTCCCCGGTTTTTTATATTTGTAGACCTTTGCCTCTTTCAGCTTTCTTGCCTTTGCATAGAGCTCAATCCAATGGTCGAGGGTAAACTGCTGCAGATCCTGCTCCGAGAGAGTGTCTATCATCTCCGACACCGGCATTTCGCAGTAGATGCTGCTATCTTTTGCTTCGCCGCTTACCGTAGGGTCGCCTATACCCAAAGTGTCATAATCTCTGTGGAGCAGCTCATATACCACGCCCTCATGAATTTTCTCCTGAAGCTCTTTGCTCTCCTGCGTTTCGGCAAGATAGCGCACTATATAGTCCTTGCTCTTGTAAGTCATCAGGGGCACATTCAATCTGCTGAGTATATTGTTAAGCTCGGCCTTCCACAGTATGCGAAGCTGTTTTTCAAGCTTGGGTGAGCCGTGTTTCGGCTTGCGTTTGATATTTATCCCGTCCTCGCAGACAACAATAATCCCCCAGTTTTCGGGAATTTTCGCGCCCGCGGAGGCGCCGTGCCTCTCGCCCACCACGAGATAATTATAGTCGAAATACTGCTGATAATACTCCACCTGGCGCGGCAGCCTGCGGTAGCTGTCGCGGTCGCTCTTGATTTCAAATCCGGTCAGGCAATCGCTGACCAGCATCACATCACAGACCGATTCACCGATACTTTTCTCCTGATAAATACGCCCTTCCGGATAGTTCGCCTGCAGCCACTCTATCAAAATGCCGCGGATTGCTTTATCGTCCATTTTTTTGTCGCCTCCCGAGGCTCATCATAGCACGGAGGATGTCCCATTTTTGTCACATCGGATATCAGATGTCACGAAGAAATAACGCAAGCGCGAAACCGCATTAAATTTTCACGGCTGCCGGAACCTCAGATATGAACCGACCTGAGATATAGCTTTTCCGAAGTCGGGATTGCTGCGGAGCTTCACGCGAAGAGATTTCATAAAGCGGCAGCTTTCGGGGAGCTCTTCAACGCATATCCTTGCCCGATACAGCGGTGAGAGATACTGCTTTATACCGCAGGCATTCTCGGAAATATAATCGCCGTGCTTCAACGCGCCCTGACCAATGCGACCGTCAAAAACCGGATACATGCACCGAACGTCGCAGCAGTCATCGCCTACCTCGGTCAATATGCAATAATGCACGCCGTCCGTATACGGCGAACAGTCGATTTTCAAAATATCTCCCGGGCGATACGGCACCGGCAGATTCAGATCCGCCGCTCTCTCTCCGAACGCCTCCTCCTCCCGAGTATAATATTTATTTCCGCGACCGTAATTGTGCAGAAAATACTGAATCTCCCCATTCGGCTCGGCGATATAAGTATACCCCGTCCGCATAAACCCGCCGCTCTCCGATGCATCCGACCGCAGATACAGCTTCATCTCCCAGTACATATGACCCCAATCGCAGTCACTGCACTCCGAAACATATTCGCGGATTGCCCTGCGCGCAGACTCCGCAGATGCCGCATAATAAGCGCCGTCAACAAAGCTGTCAACGCCGCACCTGCGCAGCACAACGGACAGCACGGTTTCATTGCCGCTGTTCTCAAGGGCCGCTGTTGCGGAATCCAGAGCGGCAATATAATCGGCAACTTTGTCCGGCTCTCTGCACAGCTCCGCACTGTTTTTCAGCTTTCCAAGCAGCACCCGCTTCTCAAAAAGCCCTATAGGCGCGCCGGCAATAATATTCGCATAGTCAAATCCACAAAGCTTTTCCGGATTTGACAGCAGATACTCCAGAAGCTCCGGCGATTCCAAAAGATTTAAAATTTCTTCTCTCAGTGTAAGCATCCTCTCATCCCCCAAAATATCCGGCCGGCAAAAGCCACTTAGCGATATATAGATGATAGCGAACTCCATGTACCGCATATAGCCCACAGCAATATTCGGCTGTGCAGAAAACAAAAAAATCGAGTGTCCATAACTCAAATCTGTTATGAACACTCGATATGGTGCGGATGTTCATAAGGGATTTCGTAAAACAGCAAAACCGAAGCCGACACACATATTCACTTATTGATCCACACATTCGATTTGGGCAACCCCCTTCGATATAATGATTGCAGAATATTAAAGGAGGAACGGCAGATGAAGCAAAACTATTATCTTGCGCTTGATACGGCAGAACGGCGGCTTATCATCGAGAGCCTGAATAACCTGCGAAGCAGGCTTATTGCAGCGGGACGGTTTACCGACGCAGTTGATGAGTTGCTGCTCAAATTCGTAAATGCCAAGGTCAAAAAATTCAAGGTTATTTATACGGTATAGCAGGAGGTAACGACAATGACGGAATTTGAAAAAATGGGATGCACATACCGGCAGGAGGGCGACTATTTCTTGCCCAATCTTAAGATTGAAGAACAGGACGAGGTGCTGATCGGCGTATGGGGACAGCGACATCGGCGGTACCTTAAAGAGCATCACCGTGTGCGCTATTACAATTTGCTCACCGCTGGAACGCTGAACGGCTACCTTGCAGAGATTGAATTACAGGCGCAAATACTGTTCAATGACATTGTAATGCGACTGTCTGAAGAAGAAAATGTTACTGAAAACCTCAAAGTAACCGCCCAATGGAATGGGTCAGACGGAGCAATAATATCCGTAATCGAGCCGCCGAAATCGTCAATGCGGAAGTGATTTTCATTTAATTGGCACTGTATTTTCTGCGCTTAGGAAGAAACTGTAGTTTCTGAACGAGCAGACTGTTTTTACTCCTGTTGGAGCTAAACAGCATGGCTGTTCCCTATGCCTGCGTCATCTTAGCGAGCAGTGCCTTTTTACTCCGTTCTGCCGAACTCCGTAAAAAGTCATCGTTGGGGATACCCTAAGACCCGACAGAAATTATGTATTTCCAAAAGCAGTTGTTTGTTACAACCTTTAGCCTTATTATCTGTTTTGATATACCAGATTGAAAAACTTGATTTTTGTGTTATAATCAATACTATATTTTACAGGCTGAATGTGTGGCCAAGGAAAGCACAGAATGACTGAAAGGTACAGTAATCTTATGAAAAAAGAGATTTTTCACATTGAACTCGGAAACGGTATCTACCTTATATCCTCTACGGAATTCGGCACCGATATGGCAATGGGCAAGCCTACGGCAAACTCATATTTAGTTGTCGGAGAAAAGAAAGCCGTACTCATTGACCTCACCGTAGATGTACCAGGCATACGCCTCTATGCCGAAGAGTTGGCTCAAAAACCGCTGCAAACAGTGATTACTCATTGTCACCCTGATCATATCTATCAAATGAGCGAATTTGATGAGGTTATGTTTAATCAAGAAGACAGTGACTTTCCCCTTTGTGCATTTTCGGGAATAAGTCTGCCTGAAAAAATGCCGCGGATTTCCTATTTGGATGAAGGTGACGATCTTGATTTGAGCAATAGAACCCTCCGTGTTTTTCATATTCCGGGTCACACTTCTGGCAGCATTCTTTTGCTGGACAGTCTCACCGGAACCCTTTTTTCCGGAGACACTGTGGCGCGCCGTCTGTTATACGGTCTCACGGGGGCACCGCCGCTGTCAGAGTTCTTGGAACATCTTCGAAGCCTGGAGTCATTTCAGATTAACCATATTCAATCGGCTCATGACAGAGCGGATCTGGGGAAAAGGTATATCTCTCATATGATAGCTTTGATTGAAAACGAACTTTCCGGTGCGAAAAAGCAGTGGCAGTTTCCAGGTTTCCCGGAGATGATAAATCTTGTGCACGCAAGTGAAGAGTCACCGGATTATTTTGACTGTGCCGTGCCCAAAAGCGTATTGGAAGATTATAAAAAATCGGCGGAATGCAACTGAATCAAAAGCGAATACTTGGCGTTTAAAAGAAATGCCTTATAAAAGCATCTATTTAAGTCGAAGAATGCAACTCGTGTATTTTTATAAATAATGCAGGAACTGCGCTCGGCATTTAACAATATTTTATGATATTACCGCAAGTTGTTATGTTGAATTTTGGCTTATGGGCATATATAATCAAATTAGATTATTCGCCGGAGGTTAGTTATGGCAGAAGGAAATATAATTCTTGACAAAAAGCGCGGGGTAGAGCTGATACCGCATATCGTTACGGACGAAAAAAAGCGGACTTTTCTCGTTGTTCCCGGCGGCGCATACAGATCATGCGACCCCAAAGAGGGCGACCCGGTAGTAAAAAAATTCAACGAGCTCGGATATAACGCTTTCGTTCTTCGCTATTCCGTCGGCAAGAATTACAAATGGCCATATCCGCTCGAGGATTTTGACTCGGCAATGCGTTATATGAAAGATAATGCGGACGACCTTCATGTTGATACGGAACACATTGTGGCTGCCGGATTTTCTGCCGGAGGTCATGTTGTTGCTTGTGCGGCATCCGCAGCAAAATACAAGCCGTTTGCGGCAGTGCTTTGCTATGCACTGATATCAGATAAAACCCTCGCTTTCTGCGCACCCGATGCACCCGACGCATCTTCCCTGGTCAATGATGATACTCGTCCGTGCTTTATTGCAACCGGCAGAAATGACTGGATAGTGCCTGTTTTCAATACAACAGATCTTTTTGAAAAGTTTCAGGAGCATTATATTGACTACGAAGCGCATATATACGGATTTGCGCAGCACGGGTTTTCCGTCGGCGAAAGTGCGGGAGCGGTCGGGCGTGAGTTTTGTCCGCGTGTCAACGATTGGGTCGATGACTGTATGCAATGGCTTGATGAGCTTGAGAGCGGAAGATATGTTTCGATAAGAGAGTGTGCACAGTATAACGACCTGCACTCCGCAGTGTTTTCAATCCGTAATTCCTGCAAAGCTATTTTTGAAAACAAAGATGCTTCAAAGGTCTTGAAGTTTAAATTCCCGGTTCAATATGGAATATATCTTGCGGCAAAAGGGAAAGTAGGCGGATTTATGGATACAGTTTCGCTGCGTGATCTCTATGCACTGATACATATTGACGAAAACACGGTGAAAAAAATAGATGAGGAGCTCGGCAAAGTAAGCAGATAAAAATTACCGCCCTTGGTACAAGACTCGGGCGGTTTTTGCATTATTTTTTGCATTATATTATAATATTACTTCTCCGGAATGACGGTATTTTATCGGCGTCATTCCGACTTTTTTATTAAAGAGATAGTAGAAGTTGTTGACATCGTGTATCCCGACCAGATGAGCAATCTTTACTGCGGGAAGCTCCGTTGTTTTGAGCAAAATTTTTGCGTGATTTATGCGCAGATGTATCAGATATTCATGCGGAGAAAATCCTGTGTATTTTTTGAATTCCTTTGAGAGATGAAATTTGTTGACATTGGTGAGCGCCGACAGGTCATCAAGAGGTATTTCTTTTTCGAAGTTGTCCTCCATATATCTCATGGCGGTTTGCACGCTGCCCGGTATATCGTTTTTGGAAATAGAGATGTCAGAGTTGAGAATGAGCAGATATATCAGCAAGCTTTCAATGCAGTGAGATGCTCTGAGGTCTCTGTAGAGGCTCGGTGAATCGTATACGGAAAGCAAGTGTTCAATATATCTGTGAAATCGCCCGCTTACTGATTCGTGAAATACCGCAGAACCGTTCTTTTCAAATTCGCTGCACATATAGTCGGACTCCGAACCTGTGAAATGAAATATTGCCACCTTCCAATCATCAACCGCCTCGTAGTAATGCAGCTTGCGGCAGTCAATAAACGCGCCGTCCTCCGCGCAAAGAATGTATTCTTTATCGCCGTAGCAGAGTTTTCCTTTCCCCGAATAGGTGTAGATGATAAGATATGACGAGAAATTTTTGCGCCGGGTAAAAGAGCCTTTGCCGTAGCTAAAAATGTCGAATGCCTGCATATAGTAGAGCTTTTGCTTTGCGTAGTCGGTAATCTCGGGTCTGCGGAAGGCGTCAACGCCGCCGTAAATATAAAATTCGGAATTGGCGAGATTCTCGGAATCGTATTTGTCGCTCTTGTAGGCCTCGGGAGAGATGGAACGGGAAACTATCGGACGTTGAGTTTCCGTGTGTATGAACTTTATTCCGTCAAACATTATATCACCTCTTGCTTTATTATTGCATTATACTGCGTAAAAGTCAAGATTTTATGATGTTTGCCCAACTTGTGATGATGATAAAGCTGTAGCTGTAATATAAAATATAATAGGAAAGCCAAAGATTTTTGTTTATTTTGTGGTGATGACTTTGAACAACAGACTTGCAGCGTCCGATGAAAAGATTACCGAAAGAGAGATAGCAGCCCGTAAATTTGTAAGAGCAGCGGCTGCGGAAGGCGCAGTATTGCTTAAAAATGACCGCACATTGCCGCTTGGCAAAAGCATAAAGAAGATTGCGCTCTTTGGTGCCGGAGCTGGTCAGACCGTTCGGGGCGGAACAGGTTCGGGCGATGTCAATGTCCGAAGCTATGTTACGGTGCAAGAGGGCTTGTCCGATGCGGGATATGAAATCGTGACAGACCGTCTGCTCAAGCGCTATGACTGCGATGTTTCCGCCGCAAAAACTCTGTTTAAATCACATATTCAGCAAAAAGCCGCCGACGGCGTAAAGAATGCTCTGATTGAAATGATGCATCATCCGTTCGCAGCGCCGGAATTTATCTGTCCCGAAAGCTTTGCAGGGTATGAGGCGGATGCCGCAATATATGTGCTCTCCCGTATATCCGGCGAGGGCGCGGACAGAAAAGCTGTCCGTTCCGATTATATGCTCAGCGAAACAGAGCTTTGCGACATAAAACGGGCAGCAAGCTTTTATGATAAATTTGTCCTTGTGCTCAATATTGCTGCACCGATAGATATGAGCGAATTGTGTGATATCGATGATATAAACGCCGTCCTGCTCATCGGACAGGGCGGGTCGGAGTCCGGTTCGGCCTGTGCGGATATTATCTCAGGCAAAGCGTCTCCCTCCGGAAAGCTCACTTCAACCTGGGCGCGCAAATATTCCGATTATCCTTTTGCCGATGAATTTGCGGGACTTAACGGAGATGTTTTTGATTCATATTATAAAGAGGATATCTTCGTCGGTTACAGATATTTCGATTCGTTCAAAATAAATCCTTTATATCCGTTTGGATTCGGGCTGTCCTACACTGATTTTGAATTATCGACGGACAGCTTTGAAATAAACGGCGAAAATATCGAAGTCGGCGTTCGCGTCCGGAATATCGGTGATGTTTTTTCAGGCAAAGAGGTTGTTGAAATATATGCAGAACCTCCCGTCGGCAACCTTGCAAAACCGCTCAAAAGTCTTGCCGCATTCGCAAAGACCCGCGAACTCGCCCCCGGAGAGGAACAACGCATGACGGTTTCTTTTTCGGCGTGCAGGCTTGCATCTTACAATGAGGATACTTCCGAATGGGTGATTGAAAAAGGCTGTTATGTTATGGCTCTCGGAAACTCGTCGGATAATCTAAAGGAGTTTGCGGTTGTCGATGTGAGCGCAGATATCGTTTGCGAAAGGTGCAAAGCATTGTTCAGAGGTGAAAAGGTCGGCGAACTTCACCCGAACAGAACGCCGCGCAACACGCCTCGGCATCTTATTCGAAAGGAGCTGCGGACGGAAAATATAAAGACCGTCGAGCACACATATCGGCAAGACACGAAAATAAGCGACGCTGTTTCTGCGCTTTCCGTTCAGGAAGCCGCTGTGCTCTGCGTAGGCTCGGCGAGAATAAGCAGCGGAAAGTCAAGCGTTATCGGCATAGCCTCAAAAAGTATACCCGGGGCTGCGGGCGACACAACTCCATTGCTTGCGAAGAAAGGCATACCGCAGATAATCATGGCGGACGGACCGGCGGGCATAAGAGTGAACCCGAAGGTGCATATGCGCGAAAACGAATATGTCAGCAATCCGGCGGAAGACCCTATATTCAGCATGATACTTCCGAAGGAAATGCAGAATGTCGACCTGTCAGGCACTGTCAAAAAATATCAGTACTGTACCGCGCTTCCCGTTGCGTCAACTCTCGCTCAGAGCTGGAACATCGAGCTTATAGAGCACACAGGTGACGTCGTCGGAACGGAGATGGAGCTGCTCGGCATATCGCATTGGCTTTCTCCCGCTATGAATATTCAAAGAAATCCGCTGTGCGGCAGAAATTTTGAATATTATTCCGAGGATCCTCTGCTTTCCGGGCTCTGTGCCGCAGCGGCGGTGAGGGGAATAGAGAAGCACAACGGATGTGCGGCGACAATAAAGCACCTCGCCGCAAACAATCAGGAAACGAACAGGAACTATAACAACTCCCATCTCTCCGAAAGAGCGTTGAGGGAGATATATCTCAAGGCATTTGAAATATGCGTAAAAGAGGCTCGGCCGAGCGCCGCCATGTCCTCGCTCAATCTCATAAACGGAGTTCATGCGGCAAACGACTGCGATTTACTCACATATGCTCTGCGATGCGAATGGGGGTTCGACGGATTTGTTATGACCGATTGGGGAACCACTAATGCGCTCGTCAGCGCGGAGGGACAGAAATATCCCGTGTCATCGTCGGCGGGCTGTATAAAGGCCGGAAACGATCTTATAATGCCCGGCTCTCAGGGCGATGTCGACAGGATATTGGAGGCTGTAAATGATGGAACATTGTCCGCACAGGATGTAAAAATATGCGCGGACAGAATATACAGAACAATAATCAAGCTTTGCGGAAAGGAAAATGTAACATGAAACTCGGGAAAACAGTTTCTTTTATCCTCGCGATTATTTTTATCGTTTTCAGCCTTACCGCCTGTGTTGGGAAAGACACCGATGACACTTCGGGATCGTCGGTAAACACAGGCGAAACAGTCTGGACAGAAACGGGTAATACGGCGCAGACAGTCAATGAAACCGACACATTGCAGCGAAGTACGACTGTTGACGACGAAACCGAAAAGCCTTTGTCGGAAGAGTCGCAAACCGCCGTTGACCCGTTTGAGCTCCTCTCGTCGGCAATAGGAAAGAGTAGGATATCAGCTGCGAAGTATGATTTGACTGCAACGGATGTTAAGTTTTCAACATCAAATTCCGCGCTGACGAAGCTGATAGCCGATTATATAGACAGCGAAACGGTAAGCAAACAGAACAGCAAAGGAACCGCAATAGAGAAACCCGCCTTTGCCGCCATAAAAAAAGAGGACTGTCTTTCTTATAATGTTACCGACTCCGGCGGGGAATATAGGCTTACATTCAAGCTCAAAAAGCTCTCGCTGCCGTCGTCTTCATCGGCACCTAAAGCGGGATATCAGTTTTTCCTTGATTCAAAAGCCGTAGAGACCACTTTACACAGGGCGAATGACAAAATTAATTTCCTTAATGTCGGAAAAATCGAGCTTTTTGACGGTGTTATCAATGTCGCTGTTTCTAAGGATTCCGGAAAAATAATTTCCGCTTCACTCACTTTCAGTGAAACCTACGTGGACAAAGTCGACTTAAGTGGACTCGACGTTCCCAAAATACTCAGTGGCATTGAAATAAGCGCAGAACTGAAATACAAATTGTCCGCAGTCTATACATTTTAAGGAGCAGCTAAATGAAAAAAACAGAAAAAACCGTTCTTGACAAAAGCTCGTGGCGTACCACCACAGCTCAGAGAAGCAAATACTACATAGGCGATCTCGCACGAACCTGCGAGGGAGCTATCATAACAACATTTATGACGATGTTCCTGCTTATGCAGGGAATTAATCCCGCAAAAATGGCCGGTGTCATGCTCGCCGTAAAACTTATCGATTCGTTTGACGATGTTATTTTCGGATTCCTTATTGATAAAATAAAGATAGCCGACTTAAGCAAGATAAGAAAAATAGCCGGCAAGGGCAAATACTTGCCGTGGTATCGCCTGACCTTTTGGATGTTCCCGATTTTCACGGTTCTGTTCTTCATGATGCCGATGAATATTTCCGAGGGCGGAAAGCTTGCGTGGTTCGGCATTTTCTATCTGCTCTACGATTTGAGTTATACTCTTATCGAAGTGCCGATGAACTCCATGGCTGTTACGCTTACCGACAATGTCGATGAAAGAAATGTTATTATTCAGAACAAGTCGATACTCAGCAACAATGTCATAATGCTTATCGGAATTGTTTTTTACGCGCTCGTCAGCGAGCTTGTGGGGCTTCCGATAAAGTATGTTGTCGTCGGTGCGTCGGTAATATTCTTCGCGATGATGATACCGCTCGTTCGCGGCGTCGAGGAATACAACACCGAACTTGCGAATGTCAATGAGGACGAAAACGCCCATTATACATTTAAGGATATGATCGAGTGCATAAAAACAAACAAATATATGTTTGTCCTCCTGCTTTCCACTTTAATAACCTCGTGCCTTGCAACCGGCGCAAATCTTGCAAATTTCGTCGCTTACTACCATTTCGGAAATTCACTTGTTTTTGCCGTACCCATAGCCATAGCGGCGATTCCCGGCCTTATTGCCCAGTTGAACACTGCAAAAATAACCAAGAAGGTCGGGAAGGTAAAAACAATTCTGTTTGCCGGAATAATGGGCAGTATCCCGCTCATGCTTATCTATTTTGTCGGCTCAAAGCATGTTGTGCTCGTGTGCATGCTGCTTGTTCTGCAGGCTCTTCCCGGAAATATTGCCAATATCGCCAAGACATTTCTTATTCCTGATACAATTGAATATACCCGCTACAAAACCGGAAAAGACTGCTCGGGCATATTCTTTGCAATGAACTCATTCGTCACCAAGCTGACCCAAAGCGTCGCTTCGTCGCTCGGACTTTTCCTGCTGGGGCTTTCCGGCTGGGTCGAGATCGAGGCTACCGATTTTGCCGATGTTGCGGCGCAGAATGTTCAGCAGCCTGCATCCGCGCTCAATATGCTCTGGCTCGTTTATACTCTTATCCCCGCTGTCGGAACCCTCATCGGAATACTCGTTATGGTTTTCTACAGGATAAAGGATAAAGATATCGATCTTATGATAAAATGCAATGCCGGCGACATAACGCGCGAAGAGTGCGAGGCTCAGCTTTCAAGAAAATATAATTAACAAATCGGAGAATCAAATGAATATAACGCACCTCAGAGTAAACCACAGAAAAGAACCTTTTATAGATGCCGCGCCGGAGTTCTCTTGGAGAATAGAGAGCGACAGAAATAATGTTTTGCAAAAGGCATACAGAATAGAAATATTTAAAGACGGAGAAAAAGTCTTTGACAGCAAAAAAGTATTATCCGATCGCCAAAGCTTTGTCAGGGCGGAAGGCTTTTCTATGCATTCCAAAACGCGCTATAGCTGGAGAGTAACGGTCTGGGACAACGAGGATGTCAATGCCTCTGCTGAAAGTGCCTTTGAAACGGCGTTTCTGTCTCGGGACGATTGGCAGGCTCAGTGGGTCGAAAGCACAGTTGAGCGAAACAAAGCGAAGATGTTTACGTATGGGATAGAGAATCCCGCCGTGCTGTTCAAAAGGGCGGCAACCGTCGGCGCGAATATAGCCAAAGCACGCCTTTATGCAACCGCATACGGCTGCTATAGGGTGTATATAAACGGCAAAAGGCCGGATCTGCGTGAGCTTGCCCCGGAATTTACACCGTATGATAAAATTCTCAATTATCAGGTCTATGATGTGACCAATATGCTGAACAGCGGCGAGAATTCAATAGAATTTCTTGTCGGCGACGGCTGGTATTTCTGCGAGCAGACAGCCGTTGTCACCAAAGCTCAAAAATCGGCTCCCTCTGTCCTTTATCAGCTTGAGGTTGATTTTGAAGACGGAACGCATAAAATCGTAACATCTGACGGCAGCGAGACCTGCGAAGCGTCAAAAATAGTTTTTTCAGATTTATTTATGGGTGAGAAACACGATATGACTCTCCCTCAGGCAAAAAAACTGCAGCCCACTGTCCGCGATTACGGGTATAAAAATTTGAGAGTTCAGCCGACAGACGCGATATCGGCCGTTGAAGAATTTAGTCCTCAGCGCATTTTTACCGCTCCTAACGGAGATAAAATAATCGACTTCGGTCAGGTTATTGCCGGAAAAACCGTAGTTAACGTCGACGAGCCTCTCGGAACGGAAATAACACTTGAACATACCGAGGTTCTTGACAAGGACGGCAACTATTTTGACGCAATGGTTGCAAAGCAGAAAGATACATATATTTCCGACGGACACCCCGGAGTATTTGACCCCGCATTTACTTTCCATGCCTTCCGATATGTCCGCATAACGGGAATTTCCGACATAAGAGCGGAAAATTTCAAAGCTGTTCTCCTTTCCACTCCAAAGGAGAATGCGGCGAGCTTTGCCTGTGACGACAAGCGTTTTGAGCGGCTCTATAAAAACATCAGATATTCACAAAAGAATAATATGATGTCTGTGCCGACCGACTGCCCCGGACGCGAAAAGGCAGGCTGGACAGGAGACATTCTTATCTATGCCGAAACCGCAATGCTCAACGAGGAAATGACACCGTTCCTCTCAAGCTGGATTGACGGACTGTGCGCGGATCAGCAGACAGACGGCGTTATACCGCTGATATCGCCATTTACGAAGCTATATGAAACGGTGGGCAAACAGACTATGGCACCGTTCGGTGACACAGAGCTTACCGGTATAGCCGGGTGGAGCGATGCCGTTATATGGGTGCCCTATGATATGTACACCGTGACAGGCAACAGGGATATACTCAGGCGGACATATCCCGCCATGAAAAAGTGGTGCGAGTATATAATAAAAACCGCACGGGATAAACGCGGAAGCGACAATCCCGAGGACATCGATCGCTATCTCTGGAATACCGGCTTTCATTTCGGCGAATGGCTTGTTCCCGGCAGAACGGGAGAGGGCTTTGAAATATGCAAAGAGTCGGCGTTCTATATAGCTCCGTATTTCGGCTTTTGGTCGCTCAAGCTTATGACCGATATTCAAGAGCTTCTCGGAGAGGACTCGACTTATTTCCGACAGACGGCGGAAAAGATGAAACAAGCGATAATAGACGGCATATTCAAGCGCGATCTTTTGCCCGATTATCTTATGGGCGCATATGTTTTGGCTTTTGCGTTTGATCTTGTGCCGTCGGAGCTAAAAAAAGAATATGCCGACAGACTTGCGGCATTGGTCGAGAAAAACGGCAGACGCCTCGGTACGGGCTTTCTTGCCACGCCGTTCCTGCTTCCTGTTCTTGATAAAATAGGCAGACACGATCTTTCTGCGGCAATACTTCGTCAGACGCAGTGCCCTTCGTGGCTGTTTGAAGTTGAACACGGCGCAACCGCCATTTGGGAAAATTGGGAATCCTATGAACAGGACGGTCAGCCCAAAAGAACCAGCTTTGACCACTATGCGTTCGGCTGCGTGGACAGCTATATTCTTCACACCGTCTGCGGCATAAAGCCCGCCGAGCCGGGTTATAAGCGGATAATAATAGAGCCTGACGAAACGGATGTTTTTGGCTCGTTCAAAAGAAGCTTTGTCTGCGAAGCGGGTGAAATCTTCGTTGAAAAGCATGGCGATACGCTCAAGATGAAAATACCGTGCAATACAAGAGCGACTGTTATTTTCGGCGGCTCAAAAACCGAAATAGGCAGCGGCAGTTATACCTTCAAAAAATAAAAGTGTGGTTGCCGAAAGGTTAGCTGTGAGTTAAAATGTAATAAAGCGGTTTTAAGGAGAGCTTTCCATGAAAGAGAAAGACAAGATAAAATTTTTTGATACTTCCGCACTGACTCAAACTCCCGGGATAAAAGAACGCTGTACTGTTGGATTTTTGCAGTCGGAACTCGAAAAACGCATACCGAGCGAGAAATTTTGTGTGACCGGAGTACGTCTGTTTGAAAACGGAAAATACAGAAACGGTCTTAATGCCATAGGCGGACTCCCGCCTTTTTGTGAGGTTGTCATAAAAAATCAGACCGGAAAATTCCATGAAATTATTACCGTCTGGGTGCCTCTTGCGTGGAATGACAGATTTGCAGGCACGGGCGGCGGCGGTACCTCCACCGGCGGAAAACAGTATATACGGCGCGCCGAGAATACCGTGCGCGGACTGACCTTGCCTTATGCGCTGATGAACGGCTTTGCCTGTGCAACGGCGGACGGTTGCAACGTAAGCAGACTTACCGACAAGGCAATAGACCCGGAAACAAATGAATTGCGGCTCGACCTTATTGAAAACTGGCGTTCGCGGACAACTCACCATATGGCTGTGTTCGGCAAAACGACCGCCGAGATTCTTCACGGCCGCCCTGTCAGATTCTCGTATATGAACGGAGGTTCGGGCGGCGGGCGTCAGTCGTTTGTTGAGGCTCAGGAGCACCCGGAGGATTTTGACGGTATATGGGCATCGTGCCCTGCGATAAACTGGATGAAATTCCTGCCGTGCGGCTTTTGGCCAATGGCTGTTATGAATGATATCGGTCATGTGCTCAGCGCAAAAAAGCTTGAAGCTTTTATGCAGGCTGTCCATGACAGCGTCGGCGGCTCAAAGGCTTATTATAAGCTTGATAAACCGGTCGATTTTGATGCCCGTTCGACTGTCGGAAAGTATGGCCTGAGCGAGCAGGATGCGCTTGTGATGAACGAGATATGGCGCGGACCCTGTGACGAAAGCGGGAAATTACTCTGTAAATTCTTTCGTCCCGGAGTCAAGTTTTGGAGCACAACAATACCGGTTGGCGCTATAAACTACGCTCCCATAACCCACAAACGCTCGACTTTCCTGCTGTGCACCCATGTCGCAAGATGGATAACCGGAGACGGCAAGCGAAAATTCGGAGACATTACTCGTAAAGAAGTCGTAGAACTGTTTCGCTTGGCGGCAGAAAAATTTCCGAATGCGGGAGCAGACAATCCGGATTTAAGCGCGTTTGCGGCGCGCGGCGGCAAAATAATGGCTGACCACGGGTTGAACGATCCTCTCATCCCCACGGACGGAACGATAGATTATTTCAAGCGCGTCTGCGCATCCTGCGGCGGATACGAAAAAGTCGATACATTCTTCCGCCTTTGGCTCACACCGGGAGATGGTCACGGAGACTGCAAAAACAAAGGTCCGGGAATACCGGAGAGCGCGGGAATGAAGGCTCTTATCGATTGGGTAGAAAATGGGATTGAGCCCGATGAACTGCGTACGATAAGAGTCGATAAACATACGGGTGAGCTCATAGAAGAGAACACCCGCAGACATGTGAGGCTGCATGATGAATATTAAATATCCTATATGGGGCGATACGATACCGTTCAATTCCGGTGTTGATAAGTTGAACAAAATGACGGTAGACAAAAGACATAGCGGATTTGTCGGGTCGCTGAGGTTTATAAAGACCGTCAGCTCAAAAAAACTTGCCGCCAAGGGCAAAAAGGATCTTGACAGCTATACATATTTTAATTTTATGAAAAAAGGGCTGTGCAGCGAAAGATTTGACGATGTGCCTACTCTTACGGCGTTTCCCGTAAATGACAGCGACAGTGCGGTCATCATAATTCCGGGCGGCGGCTATGCGGCGGGAAATATCTCTCAAAAACCGTTTCCCGACGGTGACGGAGAATCAACTTTAACAGCGAAAAGGCTGAACGAGGTCGGGATAAACGCCTTCGTTCTCGGCTATCGCTATAATCCTTACAGAATGCCTGTTCCGCTTGCCGATATGCAGCGCGCAGTTCGCTGGCTGAAAAGCAATTGCAGAGAGTTTGGCGTAAACCCCGATAAGATAGGTCTTATAGGCTTCAGTGCCGGCGGATATCAGGCCGCCGGATTCATAAATCTTCTGCGAGGGAAAGATGCTTTGCCTGAGTACTATCGGCGAGATATCGTTGACGAAACGGACGACAGCATAAACAATGCTGCGCTGTTTTATCCTCTCATAGATTTCAGCGGAAATCCCAATGTGCTTTATTCGTGCTTTAACGAAGCGAATTCCGAAGATAAGAGAAACGAGATCTTCTCGCATTACGATTTGACAAAGAATATCAACAGCTGTGATGTTCCGCAGTTTATTGCCCACGGGACGAGCGATATGCTCGTTTCTCCCGATGCATCCGAGAAATATGCCGGACTCTTGAAAAACGGAGGTGGGGATGCGGAATTTGTCATTGTTCCCGGCGCAAATCACTGCTTTACCCATCAGAAAAAATATGTATATGCTTTTGAACAGTATCTCGATTGGGTCTGCAAAAAATTTGAAGAGAGGTAAAAAACATGAAAAAACTCGGCAAAATAGTTTCAGTTATGCTCGTCGGAGCGCTTACAATTTCGGCACTGTCTCTGGTCGCTAACGCTAAAGGCGACGAGTCTGACGACCCAACTGGATTCGGCGTAAAAGATATGAGCTACGCAATGGCGAAAATCGCCGTGCCGATGATGAACAAGGTCTTTGATGCCGCAAACCTTCTCGCCGGAGCAACAGAAGTGTGGACTTGCATTGACGGCGAACATTACCGCGACCTTTCCTATGGCGAACGCAAAGCTCAGAAATACGATTTGTATATTCCGAAGGGGCTTGACAAATCACAGCCGCAGGGTGTGCTCCTGTTTATCCACGGCGGAACATGGACGATGGGTGAAAAGGAACATATGGCATGGGCGGCGGCAAGATATGCAAAGCTCGGTTATATAACCGCGACTATGGACTATGATCTCGCGTCTCAGGGAAATGACAATGTTGCAAAAGTAACCGGCAGCAAATCGAACGCTGATGTTTTTGATATGCTTGACGATGTAACCTTGTGCATATCCGCTATAAAGAGTGAGATTTCACAGCTCGGCTATTCGGTCGATGCCCTTGCGCTTTCCGGCACATCTGCAGGTTCTCATATTTCTGCGCTTTATGCGTATTCTCGTTTCAATGAATCGGCTATTCCGATAAAAATGATATTCAATCTCACCACTCCTTCGGATTTCCATCTCGGCTCGTTCGATAACTATACCTCTGCGGAAGTTGCTCAGTATGCGTCAATAGTGGCGGGATATGAGTTCACCGCGCAGGATATCGAAAACCCGCAGGGTGAAGCGGCCGAAATGCTTAACATGATATCTCCCGTCTCCAACATAAAAGAAGGCAGTGTCCCTGCCCTGCTCGGTTTTGCCGGCAAGGATAAGACGATAGGCACCAATCACGCAAATGTCATGACCGCCAAACTCAATGAGTGCGGGGTCGAAAACGAAGTGATAATGTGGCCTAAGAGTGACCATACTCTTGCCTCCGATCCGAAATCCATGAGGAAGTGGAACGAAGCGGTGGCAAGATGGCTTGAAAAGTATATGTAAAAAACTGCAATTATAAAGCGATAAAAAGAGGCTTGTGCGTGAAAAAATACTACTTAGCAATTGATATAGGCGCTTCTTCGGGGCGTCACATCGTCGGATGGTATGAGAATAACAGAATACATACCGAAGAAGTGTTTCGCTTTTTGAACGGTGTGACGGAATATAATGGGCACTTGATTTGGAATATTGACAGCCTGTTTGAAAATGTGGTCAAAGGTATAGCGGCCGCAAAAACAAAATTCCCCAATATTGAAAGTCTTTCAATTGACACATGGGGTGTCGATTATGTTCTTATGCGCGGCAGCGAAGAGGTTTTTCCTGTATATTCCTATCGTGATGACAGAACAAAGAGCATAATTTCCGATGTGCACGAAAAAGTTCCTTTTGCACAGCTCTACGAAAGCACCGGCTGTCAATTCCAACCGTTTAACAGTATTTATCAACTGTATTCGGATAAAATTTCCGGTCGACTTGACGGTGTCACGGATTTCCTTATGATACCCGAATACCTCATCTGGAAGCTTTGCGGTAAAAAAATCAAGGAGTTTACAAATGCAACAACCACCGGTATTGTAAATGCCGTAACCGGCGAATTCGATACGAAAATTATTTCGGCTCTGGGATTGCCGCGTGGATTGTTTCCGCAGCTTTCACAACCGGGAACCGTTGTAGGTGAATATTCCAGCATAAAATGTGTGCTTTGTGCAACGCACGATACGGCATCTGCCGTTGAAGGTGTTGACATGATAACTAATGCACCCTATATTTCCTCCGGAACATGGTCTCTGTTCGGCGTCAAAACTCCCAAACCTCTCACGGATATCATAAGTCAAAAATCAAACTGGTCAAATGAGGGCGGCGTGGGCTATAACCGCTACCAAAAAAATATCATGGGAATGTGGATTGTTAATCGTCTGCGTGACGAGCTTTGTCCCGAAAGATCTTTTAAGGATATTGTGTTGCGAGCACAGACGCGGTCGTTTGATGAGGTCGTTGATGTAAATTCTCCGGAATTTTTTGCTCCGAATAGCATGAAAGCCGCTTTTGACAGTGCTCTTTTAAGAAAAGTTAAAAATACAGACGACTATTTCTGCTGCGCTTATCGCAGCCTTGCAGCAAGCTATATGAATGCATTGCGGGAGATGCAGCATAATACCGGTCAGGAATACAAAGAAATATATATTGTAGGCGGCGGTGCTAAAAATACTTTTTTGAATCGCTTAACCGCCGAGGCGACCGGCTGCAATGTGGTTGCGCTGCCTATCGAAGCTACTGCGATAGGCAATTTAAAAATACAAATGGAGGCCGACAATGAGTTACAGTGAAGCCAAATCAAAATATGCCGCTTTCGGCGTCGATACCGAAGCGGCGATAAATAAGCTCAAAACAGTGCCGGTAAGTCTGCACTGCTGGCAAGGCGATGATGTTCGAGGCTTTGACACCGATCCTAATGCACCGCTTACGGGAGGAATACAGACGACCGGAAATTACCCGGGCAGAGCGAGAAATCCTGAAGAACTGATGGCGGATATTGACGAGGTTCTGTCTCTGATTCCGGGAAAGCCGAAAATGAATCTCCATGCGTCTTATGCCATTTTTGAAAACGGCGAGTGGGTTGACCGCAATATGCTCGAACCCAAGCACTTTGAGAAATGGGCGGATTTCTGCGAGAAACGGGGTCTCGGATGCGATTTCAACCCGACGTTCTTTTCCCATAAAAGATGCGATCCGCTGACACTCTCAAGTCCAAACAATGAGACCAGAAAATTTTGGATAGAGCACGGCAAAGCCTGCATCCGCATTTCTTCGTATCTTGCCGAGAGGCTCGGTGAGCCGTGCGTTATGAATATCTGGACAGGCGACGGATTCAAGGATGTGCCTGCGGACAGACTCGGTCCGCGTGTCCGCTATCGTGAGAGCATCGATGCGATACTCTCTGAACCGTATGACTTCAAAAAAGTTAAGCCTTGCATTGAGAGCAAGGTGTTCGGAATAGGCGTTGAGGCCTATACGGCAGGCAGTGCGGAGTTTGCGCTGTCGTATGCCGCAATGAATAAAGATCGCTGCATCCCTCTCATGGATAACGGGCACTATCATCCGACTGAAGTCGTCAGCGACAAAATACCGGCGCTGCTGGCATTTTTCCCGGAGATCGCTCTTCACATCACTCGCCCGATTCGTTGGGACAGCGATCATGTCGTTCTTTTTGACGATGAGACAAAAGAAATAGCGTGCGAAATAGTGAGATGCGGCGGTTTGGACAGCAAAGTGCACATTGCTCTTGATTATTTTGACGCTTCGATAAATCGCATATCGGCGTGGGTAACCGGATATAGAAATGTGCAAAAAGCTCTTCTTTTTGCGTTGCTTCAACCTGACAGTAAA
Source organism: Ruminococcaceae bacterium UBA6855 (assembly GCA_002451755.1). Classification (GTDB taxonomy): domain Bacteria; phylum Bacillota; class Clostridia; order Oscillospirales; family Acutalibacteraceae; genus CAG-177. The sequence goes on along the minus strand of DKDF01000005.1, from coordinate 3,748 downwards.
TTAAAATCATTGCAGGACAACGGAGATTTTACTCGTCTTATGGTTATGCGTGAGGAGCTTAAAACACTGCCGTTCGGCGATGTTTGGGACGAATACTGCCGCAGCTGCGGCAAGCCTGCCGACGGCGAATGGTTTGATGAAATTCTCAGATACGAAAAAGCTGTTTTGGAGGCAAGAAAATGAAAGATGTTATGAATGCGCCGTTTCTCGTTGAAACAGTGCGTACTGCGACAAATATGTATGAACACGGCTGGGACGAACGCAACGGCGGAAACATTTCATTGATGGTGGACGAAGAGGAGTTATGTGAATATCTTGATCCCGAAAAAGTCCTTCGTATGATACCGACAGGCTTCTCGGCACCCGAGCTGGACGGTAAATATTTTCTTGTTACGGGAACAGGAAAATATTTTAAAAATGTGCAATATGCTCCGGATATCAATCTCGGCATAGTGCGGTTGGTTGATGGAGGAAAAAACGCACAGCTTCTTTGGGGATTTGCCGACGGCGGGAAATTCACTTCCGAATTTCCCGCGCACATGATGAGCCATGCGGCGCGTTTAAAAGTTAACCCGGAAAATCGTGTCGTTATGCATTGTCATCCGGCAAACCTGCTTGCCATGACATATATCCACACCCTTGATGAAAGGGAATTCACCCGCACGCTTTGGCAGATGTGTACCGAGTGCATCGTAGTCTTCCCGGACGGAGTAAATGTTTTGCCGTGGATGCTCTGCGGAACAAACGAGATCGGTAAAGCAACGGCAGAAAAGATGCATACCGCCCGACTTGTGGTATGGAGTCAGCATGGAATCTACGGAGCGGGAAAAGACCTCGACGAAACATTCGGTCTTATAGAAACCGCCGAAAAAGCTGCCGAAATATACATTAAAACGGCGCCAATGCCGAGAATAAACTCAATAACCGATGAGCAGATGCATATGCTTGAAAACCGTTTCGGCGTAACGGCAAGAAGGGGCTATTTGGATTAAACAAAATAGTTTGAAATCGACCGTTAAAATGCTTTGAGAATCATTGAAAGAAGCACGAATTTTACCCTTTATGTATAACGAGAGATTTGCTCACTAAAATAACAGCAAAAAACAAATAACAAACCACACAGGCGCAGCCAACGGAAAATCCGTCGGCTGCGCTTTTTTACATTCTACAAGAATATTTGTTCACATAAGCAGTGCGATCGACAAGCGCTTGGGTGCGAAAACAAATAAAGCGCGAATTTTCTTCTCTGTATTTGCCGGAATTGGGGGCTTTTCCGGACTTTAAAAAATTTTTCTAAAAGGGGATCCACAAATGGACCTTCTCGCTGCCTATATATTGGGGATATTTTCCCCGTGTACCTTGAAAATTGAATGACCGTCCGAATGGGATATGAGCTTGGCGATGCTGTGGTGAGATTCCAGAGCGGGACAGAAAAACAACATTCGGGAAGAACGGCAAGCAAAAATATAAAAAAGAGGTCGGTACAGTGCCGAGATTGTCGAAGAAAGAAAAACGAGTGGGCGTTTTTCCCGCATCCGTATAACATATAACGCGATCTGCCGCAGCGTTTTCCGACGAATGCGGTCATATTTTCATCTACTACACGCTGAATGAGGTCTGCACCGTCTTCGGCTGCGGCCACGATAAAGCAACACGTCTATTTGTAGAGTTGGAAAAGCACGGCTTGCTCATCCGTAAGCGGCAAGGCAAGGGCAAACCTAACCGCCTTTATGTGCAGAAGTTCCGCACAGATGGCTGAAAATCAGCATTGCAAAAAGCTCTATGACCCGTTGATCGATGAAATCTGGTAATGAGAAAGACAGAGGACTTCAGACTGATCTGAGTTCCTCTTTTGTATGGCAAAATCAAAAGGTATAGGCAAAATCAAAAAGTACGGGGAAAAATAAAAAAGTTAAAAGGCAAAATCGTATTGTATCAATCTTGGCTACTACATAGACGACGGGTATACGGGAACGGATTTCAACCGTCCCGGATTCCAGCAAATGCTCAGCGACATTGAAATGGGCTTTGTGTCTGCCGTGATGGTGAAAGACCTGTCTCGCCTTGGCCGTGACTATGTTTCTGTTGGAAACTACACGGACAGCTATTTTCCTGACCACGGCGTCCGCTTTATTGCCGTAAATGACTCCATCGACAGCGAGGAGGGCGAAAGCGAGATTGCTCCCTTTAAAAATATTCTCAATGAGATGTATGCACGGGGCATTTCTAAAAAGATTCGCTCGTCCCACCGTCTGCGTGGCAATATGGGTGAGCCGTTATCCCAGCCGCCTTACGGGTATCAAAAGAGCCCTGAAAACAAAAAGAAGTGGATCATCGACCCGGAAGCAGCGGAAATCGTCAAAAGCATTTTTAAGATGTGCCTCGATGGGAAAGGCAATGAGACCATTGCCCGCATTTTGCAGGAACAGAAGGTACTCGTCCCTATGGCTTATTGGCAGAGCAAGAGCCTTCCTAGAGGTGGCAAAAAGACACAGACGAACCCGTACAGGTGGTGTAAGACCACGGTGCAAAAGATCCTCTCTCAGCAGGAATACTGCGGTGATGTTATCAATTTCAAGACCTATTCCAAGTCCTTTAAGAACAAACGGAGGTATGATAACGACCCGGAAAATTGGATGATTTTCAAGGATGTTCACGAGCCGATCATTGCCAGAAAGGACTTCGAGAGGGTGCAGGCTCGCATTAGCAAGACGAAACGCCGTGCGCCGAAGCCCCATAACGGCCAAAAGAGTATGTTTGCCGATCTGCTGTTCTGCGGCGACTGCCATACAAAGCTGCGCTACCACACCAACACCATCAACAAGGACATTCACTATTTTGTGTGTGCCAACAACAAGGTGGACTACCGGGGAAGCTGTCCCGGGCGGCACTATGTGCGGGCAGATGCCATTGAGCAGGTGGTAATGCTGGAGCTGCGGAGGATGGCAGAATATCTGAGCGACGATGAAGATGCCTTTGCGGAACTGCTGGCCAGAAAGACCGACAAGGAGCTTTTGAAGGAACAAAAGCGCTGTGAAGATGAACTGCAAAAAGCGATGACCCGGAATGATACCGTTTCCCAGCTCTATGAAAGGCTCTATGAGGATAACGCTACTGGAAAGGTCAGCGATGAGTGGTTTATGCAGCTGTCTCATAAGTATGAGGTGGAGCGAATGGAGCTGAAAAGTAAGATCACCGCCCTTCGCAAGAAACTGTCCGAATCTGGAAAGCAGCAACAGCAACGGGAGGGCTTCATCCTCACTGTGCGGCGATTTATGCAGATGGACTACCTGACAGCTCCGCTGCTGCGGGAGCTGATCGACCACATTGATGTGTTTGAAACGGAGGGAACCGGCAAGAATCGCACTCAGCGTATCGTGATCTACTACCGCTTTGTTGGCTATGTGGAGATACCGGCTGCGCCGAGACATCCGCATTACAAAGCGGATACTCGTCAAGGTGTTGCCATCGAATATCTTACAGAGTCAAGAACGGCATAACGAAAAGGAAGCAGACCACCGCCTGCTCCCTGCATCAAACCGTATCAGAATAAAAAATCGAGCATTCATAAAGTCAAATCCCTTATGAATACTCGATATGGTCCGAGTGACAGGGTTCGAACCTGCGGCCTGATGGTCCCAAACGGACCTATGAAGGCAATTTCCGCTAAAAATAGCTTTTTCCGCCCCTTTCCGCTCGGAAAACCGTGCTCTTCGGCACTCCCCAGTCCACTGTTTCCGAGTGCTCC
>DKDF01000039.1:24083-41159 GCA_002451755.1 Ruminococcaceae bacterium UBA6855 | reverse complement strand
TTTTAATAGTTAGTCTTTCTTTTTTTATAACTCTATGCGTTCGCCTGTCTCAGCGCTTTTATATACGGCGAGCAGGAGCTCGACCGCCTTGCCGCCCTCGTCTGCATCTATTGCAAACGGGCGTTTATTTTTGACCGCGTCGTAGAAATCGCGTATCAGTGCGCTGTGTCCGCTGCCCCAGCAGAGCTTGCCGTGGTTGTCGAACTTGTCCGCGGCGAGCACGGGAGTGAGCTTGCCGTCCTTTAGTTCAAACACGCTGTCGCCCTCGATGCGTACCGAACGGTCGGCGAAGTTTGCTTCGAGCATTATTGGCGAGGTGACGGCGTTTGCGGTTGTCGCGAAGAACACTCCGCGAAAGCCATGCGAAAATTCGGCAAAGACGCTCACCGTGTCCTCAACTTCTATTATGCCCTTGAGATGGTCGTTTGAAGCATGGGCGGTCACGGCTTTTACATTTCCGCCGAGCATATTCATCAAATCGAGCGTGTGCAGAGCCTGATTTATCAGCACTCCGCCGCCCTCGGTCGCTTTTTTGCCGCGCCAGTCGCCGCTCGCGTAATAGTCCGCGTCGCGCTTCCAGGTGACAAAAGCCCTCATGCCGATAAGCTCGCCGTATGTTTTTGAGTCAATGATATTTTTGAGATACTGCACCGAGCGGTTGTATCTGTTCTGAAAGCATACTCCGAACTGCCGCCCCGTCCTGCGCTGACATTCGCGCAGCTCTTCAAGCTGGCTCTCCGTCATGGCGCACGGCTTCTCGCACAGCACATCGACTCCGCGCTCCATTGCGTAGACTGCCATTGGAACATGGAGATAGTGCGGGGTGCAGATATGTAAAACGTCCGGCTTTTCGCCCGCGAGCATGTCTTCAAGGCTCGTATATGCCTTTGCACCGCACTGCTTCGTCGCCGCTTCGGCGCGCTCGGGAATGCAGTCCGCAACGCTGATTATCCGGGCGTCCGGTATATCGCGGACGGCTCCGATGTGGGTGCGGCTTATTCCGCCGCAGCCCACGATAGATATCTTCATATTCTACCTCTGTTTTCTTTCGATTATGAGCCGTAGGTCGAGGACATATCCTCAACGACAACTTCCTTCACGGGCTCTTTCTTGCCGGAAGACGAGGCTATTTTCTTTTGGAGTTCGGCATAGAACAGATCCTCGTCTATCGGGAGGGTGATTTTCTTGCCGAGCCATGAGGACAGGTGCGCAGCGTTCGAGATAGTCAGACCGTTGATGCCCTCTTCGCCGCGTGCGATGAGCGGAGTGCCGTGCAGGATGTGCGCCGCAAAAGCGTTTGTGACTGCGACATGCTGCTCCGTGTCCGTGTCGACATAGTCGATATCCTCCCAGTGACCGTCGGGCTTTCTGAAGCCCTCTTCGGCGGTTCTGCTGAACTCGGTCATGGACTGGTCGAGGACATAGGCTCTTATCTTGTCGTTCTCGCAGACTATCTTCGCGCGGTCGAGCGTTATTTCAAGTCTGTTTGTGCCGGGTGCGTCGCCGGTGGTCGTGATGAACACGCCGGTCGCGCCGTTGGGATATTCGGCATATATGGTCACATCGTCTTCAACTTCAATGTTGTGCCACTTGCCGATGGAGCACTGCGCCTGAATGGATGCGGGCATGCCGGTTATCCACTGCCACAGATCGAGCTGATGCGGGCACTGGTTGAGCAGGACACCGCCGCCCTCGCCGCTCCAGGTTGCGCGCCATCCGCCGGAATTATAATATGCCTGCGTGCGGTACCAGTCGGTGATGAGCCAGTTGAAGCGGTGCAGCTCGCCGTATTCGCCGCTCTGCACGACTTCGCGCAGCTTGATATACATGGGATTCGTCCTCTGATTGAACATCAGCGCGAACACTTTATCGCTCTTCGAGGCGACTTCGTTCATCTCGCGAACCTGCTTTGTATAGACGCCCGCGGGCTTTTCGCTGAGCACATGAACGCCGTGAGTCAGACCGTATTCGACTATCGGCGGGTGAGAATAGTGCGGCGTTGCGACTATAACAGCGTCGACCTCACCCGAGTCAATGAGAGCCTCGGCGGAGTCAAAGCATTTTATCTCGCAGCTTCTGTCATGGCATTTCTTCTCGGCGCGCTCAAGCTTTGCGGGATCGATATCGGCTATCGCTGTGAGAACCATCTCGGGGATGAGCCCGTCAAGATAATAGCCGAGGTGAGCGGAACCCATGTTGCCGACGCCGATTATGCCGTAGCGCAGAGTCTTGACTCTTGCGACAACTTCCTTTATGCCGTTCACTGCGGGGGCAAAGGAAGCGTTATTGTCGGGATAAGTGAACTTATCCATCTTTATCGAAAGGCTGTCGTCGCGCTCAATGGTCTTGAGTGCGTCAAACACCTTGAGATGCGGCTCGACGGAGAGAAATCTCTCGCCGTCTTTTTTGTTGAAGCGGCGGATGAGCTCGTCAAAATGGGCGTCGCCCTGACCTGCGGGGACAACCGTCTCCTCGGCGCCTATCGCGTCTTTTACATGCATATAGGTGATGTAGGGCTCGAGCAGCTCATATGCGGGGAGAATATCCACGCCGTTGAGAATATAGTTCGCGGGGTCGAAAATTCCGCCGATGACATCGCCGAGCTCCTTGTGGAGATCGAGGCATCTCTCGGGAATATCGCCGTAAATACCGCGCTCGTTCTCGTGGCAGCAGAGGACTCCGCGCTCCTTTGAATATTCAGCCATGGCTCTGACTCTGCGCATGACCTCCGGGCGGTACTCTTCGTAGCTCTCGCCCTTTGTGAAATAGAAGCTGAACAGGCGGATATACTTCGCTTCGAGTATCTTCGCCACTTCAACTGTGTTCTTGAAGCCCTCGAAATGGGGCTCAAAATCGTCGGTTATCTCGATCTTTCCGTAGTAAGAGCCTATGGAAGAGACCTTCATGCCGTTTGCGTCAAGCTTTTCCTTGAGTGCCTTTGCCTCGTCAACGGTGAACTCGGAGATGTTCTTGCCGTCAACGCCGCGCAGCTCCATATGCGTCACGCCGTTTGCCTTGCAGGCGGCTATCTGACCGTCGATGCTGTCGGCGGCTTCGTCGGAAAAGGCGGAGTAGAGAAATCTTGCCATCTTTGCACGACCTTTCTTGTTGTGCCGTATAAAAAGCAGCACTTGTTTTACAGTCTTATTTTATACATTATTTACGCCCATTTCAAGCCCGAAAAAGTAGGATTTACAAATATTTAACCGTTAAATAAAGAACAAACAGCCGACAGCGGAACACATGGCCGTCGGCTGTTGCATTTTTCTGTTATGAGCGTTTGCGCCGCCTTGAAACAACTCCGGCGGGCAGAGCGAATAAGAGCGGGATAACCGCCGCGAATGATGCCGAGCCGGTCTGCGGAGTCAGGGGCTTGCCGGCGCTTTCGGAGGCGCTTTCGGACTGATCCGGGCGCGCCTGAGTGCCTATGGGAGTGAGCGTCTTCGCATTCACATCGTTTTGCAGAAACTGCGGATATTTTTCGTTCGACCAGACATCGGGCTGAGATTCGGAATAGAAGAACCAGTTATACATCGCCTTGTGTCCCTCGTGAATCTTGCAGTGGAGCATATCTTTTATGAACCACGTGTTTTCGGGCATGAGGCAGGTCGATGCGTCTATCACGCCGTCCTTTGAAAGATGGTCGTGAACGCCCGCTTCGTTCTTCTGAACATAGCCGTTGGGGAGCGTTGAATTGAGGTCGGCAACGGTCGCGCCGACGGAGGCATATTTTGTGTCAACGGTCGCGTCGCTGTTTGACATATATGACTCAACAAGCGGAGTGCGCTGTTTGTTGTAGCCCGCGACTATCATTATTTTCACGCCGTCTTTCTTCGCCTTGTTCAGTATCTCTCCGGCTTTGCACTGGACGTTGTAGTGATATTCGTCGAGGCGGGAGATGAGTTTCTTCGATGTGTTCTCGTTGAAGGTCATTTTCTTCGCCTGCTCGTATTCGTCGTCCGTCACGAAGCTCCATATTCCGGGCATCGAGCCGAACACGGGGTACATGAACTCGTCAAAGACCCTGTCGGTCAGATTCTCGAGCAGCTTGTCGGCAACTCCTACGAGAGCCTTGAAAACGCCCGCAAAATTGAGCATATCGAGAACAACGCCGAGCAAATCGGACTGCCACTGCTCATCGGTCGGGAGCTGGGAGGCGTAGCGCACGAGGGCATCCGGGTCGATAGTGATTTTCTTTGTGAAGAGGTCGCCCGCAACCTGCGTGCCGAGAATCGGGCAGCACTGGAAGATGCACGCGTCGATGCCCTCGGTGCCGTATTTGTAGAAATACGCCATGGTCATAACGCCGCCCATGGACGAGGCGCGCAGAAGCACTGTGTCGTGTCCGGTGAGCTTCTTTACGCAGGCGATATATTCGTGCAGCTTATCCGCAACGGTCAGCGGATCTTCGCGGAAATCGTAGGCGAAATAGTAGCTTTTGTCAACGCCGTGGTCGGGGTCGTCGGGCAGCTCGGCGTCCGAAGTCACGCGGTCTGTCGAGTCGCCGTTTTCGTCCATCTGCAAATCGCCGAAGATATCGGAAACTCCGTCGATGAGCGCGTCGCCGAATGCGTCATAATTCTTGTCTATAGCAAGGCGGGCTATTGACGGCGCGAGACGCGCGGCGAGGCGCAGATAGGCGGCGGTGTCGGGTCTGAAGAGCAGGCGCTCGTTTTCCGTGCCCTTGTCAAGATACAGCTTCGCGCTGCCGAGAGCCGCGACATAGATAACGGGCGGCGTGCCGCAGGCGCATTTTGCGCTCTGGGCAAAAACAGGCAGGCTCGCGCAGAGCAGCAGAACTGCCGTGAGAATAATACTGAGGGTTCGCCGGATGTTTTTTCGCATAGTGGACCTCCGTTGTATTTTATTTTTTTATCGGAGACTCTTCACAAGCTCTCCGAAAGCTTTTGTTATCGTCGACCCCGCACGTTTTCCCGCCGAGACAGCCTCTTCGTAGTGATCTTTTGCTATGACGCTGCCGTAGTCGTTGTCGGGCAGGATATATCCTATAGCGTCGTTGCACAGACCTATAACGCTCAGCTCTCTGCCCTCGGGGATCATGTCGCGCATGGGCGGATATACCCACGCGGTGCGGTTGAAGCTCTCGTCCGCGCCGTATGCGCCGCCGAGCAGAATCTCGGGCGCAAGCTCGCCGGGGATGAGCGCGAGGGACAGCTCCTTGCCTATCTCCGCATAGCCGATTTCGCTGACGAAGCAGTAGCCGGATTTTTCGCTCGGGTCGTGCAGAACGGTGTTGTCAACGAGTCCTGTTTTTGCGGCGGCGATGAGTATCGGATTGTCTGCCGGGATGAATATTTCGCGGTTTTTAATATTTATAAAAGTCGCGACGCGTCTCTCGTCTTCTTCGGGGATAGAAAGCAGGAAGCGTCCGAGAGTCTTGCCGTATTCCTGCCAGCCCTCCGAGCCGTCATGCTCGGTTATGCAGTCGCGCTGCTGGGCTATCGCAAGCTCCGCGCCCTGGAAGAATATAAAATTCTTGCCCGCTTTGTTTATCTCCTGCTCCATCGATGCGATGTAGTCGGAGCTGAGCAGGGTGTTCTTCGCGCCGAGCGCGGTCGGGTGAGCCGCCATGAAAGCGGCTATTGTCTCTTCCGAGCCGTTGTCGGGGATGAAGCGCAGGCGGACTATATCTTTGTCCCAAATATATGGCGGGCGCTTGTCGCGCGCGAAGTCGATAGCGTCGGTGCGCACATAGGTGAGCTTTCCGCGCTGCATGGAATCAAACGCCTCTTTTATCGCGTCAGCGGTCTTTTCAAACAGATTCTCCATGAACTCGGGGTCGCGCCCTGAGATTATATCGTCATATCGTCCGTCTTTGGTCGCCTTGACATTGTTCTTGAGCATCTTCGGCAGATTGCCCCAAAGACCCTGTGTGTCAATCGCGCTGTGGCAGTGGATGGAGGAAATATTGATGGAAACTATATTATTTTCTTTTGCGAAGTCCGCCAGTCTCTCGCGTATGCGGTGTATGTCTGTGCCGGATATTCCGACGCAGTCAATGACGGCAAAAACTACGCTCCCGCGTCCGCTCGAATCGTCGAGGCAGATAACGCGCACCGCCTGGTCGTCGATAACCCCGCTCATTATATTAGGCGGATAGGAGAGATAGCCCGCTATGTAGTAGTCCTTTTGATTATAGTCGTCGGGGACGAGGCTGCGGCGGGCGTAGCCGAGACGCCATCTCGAACCTCGCTTGCCCGATGATGCGAATTCGGCGTGACCGGGATAGAAATTGCGGCTCTGATAGTTTGAGACATCGCCGAAGTCTGGCTCGGGGAGCTTGTCGGCAATTTTGCTGACGGCGGCGAGGATACCTTTTCCGACAGTGTCGTCAAAGTCGCGGCGGAAAGCCTTGTCGGTCTTTAATTTTCTGCCGACCGCCGCGCCTGCGCCCGCAGCTGCGGCGAGGACGGCAAAGGGGATGAGACTGCATTTTTTCATGCTTTTTCGTGCCTCCGAAATGTGAAATAAGTTACAGTATAATATTACCATTTCAGCAAGATTTGTCAACCGTGATAAAGCGGGAGAAATGAGCATATATATCAACTATCTTTGATAAGCGCGAAGGGGCGGAGAAAAGTGTTTGTGTTTTCAATAAAATCCTCAAAGCTGAAAATTGCCTTGACTGCGTTCGCGGCGGTGCTCGCCGTGGCGGCGGTGGTGCTGCTGATAAACCGCGGCAAGCCTGCGGTCAGCGACAACGCGATAAGCCTCAAGGCGTCAAATGCCTCGGAACGCGCGGCGTTTCTGTCTCAGTTCGGCTGGGATATAGAGGAGGACCCGGTTGAGGTCGCAGAGGTTATAATCCCCGCCGAGTTCGACAGGGGATATGAAAAATACAACGAGATTCAGAAAGCGCAGAACCTCGATCTGACGCCGTATGCGGGAAAACGCGCAAAGCGCTGGACATACAATATAAAAAATTATCCCGGCTATGAGGGCGACAGCGGGACGGTGCAGGCGAATATTCTTGTCTACGAGGGTGCGGTGATAGGCGGCGACATCTGCTCGACCGAGCTCGACGGCTTCATGCAGGGCTTCGATTTTCCGACAAAAAATGCCGCGCAGAATGAGAGCACGACGGGATAAAAACAGCCGGACGGATATCCGCCCGGCTGATGTTTTATTGAATTTTTTGTGTTTCAACTCACATCTTTATGCTCTTGTAAAAATCCAGTGTTCTCAGCTTGTGCCCGAGCTGGAGAAGCAGGTAGCGCTCGGTGATATCGCCGAGGATTTTCAGCGAGCTGTCCGGCATACGGAACGCGAAAAGTGCGCGGTCATCGCAGGTACAGATATGGCGCATCGCGTTTATCACACCGGGTGTCACGGGGATTCCCTCGCCGTCGGGTGCGCAGTAGCGGCAGAAAAATCCCGCATGGCGCAGGCTGAAAACAGGCTCGTCGGGCAGCTCGTTCCCGCAGGATTGGCATCCGGCGAGGTCTGGCATATATCCCGCGAGCGCGAGCATACGAAGCTCGCCGACGGGTTTTAAGAAATCCGCGCTTCGCTTGTCCTCGGACAGCAGGTGCAGTAAATTCAGCGTCAGGCTCAAGAATTCGTGAGCCTCGGTGTTCTCGGGCGAAAATTCGCCCGCAAGCTCGCAAAAATAATTTGCAAGCGATAATTTTTCAATATCCTCGCGCAGTCCAAAAAAAACATCTATCGCCTTTGCATCGTCAACTATGTAGCTCTCGCGCCCGCGATAGAGGGTCAGGCGGGAGTAGGTCATCGGCGAAACGGCGGCGCTCGCGGTTCGGCTCTTCACTTTCTTCGTGCCGTTGGCAAAGGCGGAGATGAGCCCGAGGTCGCCTGTCAGAATTTTGACGACGGTGTCGTTTTCATTGATATCGCGGGACTTGATTATCAGCCCCTCTGTCTGCGTCTGCACTTGCCGTTTCACCTCCCGCGCGGATATTCGTCTTTGCATAGCGGAGATAGTCCTCGACCCTGCCGCTCATTTCAAAGGCGTTCCATGCATTCTGAACCGTGTTTTTGTCCGTATTTTTCATCTATGATAAACGCGCGATGTGCGCTCCTCCGTGCAGTGTAAAAATATTTTTTCACTGCGCGGCGCATTTATGATAGGAAAAATTTTATTCGTTGTCGAGCCCGAAATTGTGGATGAGCCCCTCTCTGTTGCGCCAGCCCTCTTTGACCTTCACCCAGCAGTGGAGGTTGATTTTGCACATGAAGAAGCGCTCCATATCCTCGCGCGCCTTTGTCGAAACTTTTTTGAGCATCTCGCCCTTTTTGCCGATTATTATGCCCTTGTGGCTCTCGCGCTCGCAGTAAATCGTGGCGTCGATATCGGTTATATTCGAGTCCTCGCGCTCGTGCATTCTCTCTATGCATACCGCAACGCCGTGCGGCACTTCGTCGTCGAGAAGATTCAAAAGCTTCTCTCTGATTATCTCGGCGGCGAGCACGCGCTCTGGCTGGTCGGTCAGAGTGTCGTCGGGAAAGAAATGCGGTGAGGGCTGAGCCTGCTTGAACAGCTCGTCTTTTAGATCGCCGAACCCGTCGCCCTTGAGCGCGGAGCAGGGGACTATCGCCTCGAAATCATAGAGCGCGGAGAACTGCGCCATGCGCTCGATAAGCAGCTCCTTCTGCTTGACGGAATCTATTTTGTTTATGGCGAGAATGACGGGCATTTTCTCGTCTTTGAACTTCTTGAGAAGATCTTTTTCCGCGTCGCGCAGCTCGCCCGAGGGCTCAACAACAAATAGACATGCGTCAACGCCCGAGATGCTGTCGCTGACCGCCTTTATCATCTTCTCGCCGAGCTTCGTGCGCGGGCGGTGGAAGCCGGGTGTGTCGGTGAAAACGAGCTGAACCTCGTCCTCGGTCAGCACGCCCATTATTTTCGTGCGCGTAGTCTGCGGCTTTGGCGACACGACGGCGACCTTCTGACCGAGCAGGCGGTTGAGTATCGACGACTTGCCGACATTCGGGCAGCCGACTATTGCGATGAAAGCGGTTCTTGTCTGAGTCATAACTTCTCCTCATATAGATGACCGCTGATATGACAGTCAGCGGTCATTGATTTTTTATATATTATTTGTCTTTTTTCTTGAAATTGAAGCCCGTGAATATGAAAGTGAAGCTCAGCACAAGGCTGGCGATCAATACGGCTATCATATACGGCTTCTCTGCGTAGTAGGCGAACATCGCCCTGAACGCATCGGGCTGAGCGAGAATCGCAATGCCGGTACAAACGGCGAATATCGCGCCGACGAGCACGGCTCCCGCCGCGGTATCTTTCGATATTTTAGCAAGGCGGTTGTATTTCTCGCTGAACTTCTCCTCTGCCATGTCAACGACCGCCTCTATAGCGGTGTTGAACAGCTCGCCCATGACGACTATCGCATTCGCGATAAAAATTATCGCAAACTGGGTGCGCGAGACTTCAAAGAAGTCATAGATCAGGAGATATGAATACATATATATCATGCACACGAGGTGCACGCGCATATTTCTCTCCTGCCTGATACAGGTGATAATACCCGAACCCGCATAGACAAAGCTCTTGAGCAGACCTTTCATTTATTCGTCACCCATATAGTAGCTTCCGCTTCTGGGCAGACCGAGCTGAGTCAAAACGGTCTCCTCCTTTTCGCGCATGCGCACGCTCTCGATTCCGCCGCCCTCGTGGTCATAGCCGAGCAGGTGGAGCATCGAATGTACGGTAAGGAATGCTATCTCGCGCTGGAGCGTGTGGCCGAAACGCTCGGCCTGGCTGACTGCGTGGGGGATAGAAATGACTATGTCGCCGAGCATCTTTGCGCCCGTGTCAAGATTTGTGTCATACACTCCGTTTTCGCCCAAGGGGAACGAGAGCACGTCGGTGCTCCTGTCCACGTTGCGGTATTCGCGGTTGAGTTTGTGTATCTCTTCGTCGTCCACAAAGCGGACGCTTATCTCGGCAGGATCGTTAAATTCCTCGAGTGTCAGAACCGCGGTGCATGCGCGGCGCACGAGCATTCTTACTCCTGTCGGTATTTTGACCTCATGCTGGTCGTTTGTGATAATTACCTTAACTTTGCCTCTCATTTTCTTTTTTTCACATCCTCGTGTTTTTCGTAGGCTTTGATTATATCCTGAACGAGCTTGTGTCTGACCACATCACGCTCGTTGAACCTGACAATTTGAATATCGTCGACATCTTTGAGAATCTTCACCGCGTCGACGAGACCGCTTCGCCTGCCGTCGGGCAGGTCAATCTGGGTGATATCGCCCGTGACGACCATCTTCGAGTTGAAACCGAGACGGGTCAGGAACATCTTCATCTGCTCGACCGAGGTGTTCTGCGCCTCGTCGAGGATAATAAAGCTGTCGTCAAGCGTGCGTCCGCGCATATATGCGAGGGGCGCGACTTCTATATTTCCGCGCTCGAGCTGCTTCTGGAAGCTCTCCGCGCCGAGCATATCGAACAGCGCGTCGTAGAGCGGGCGCAGATAGGGGTCGACCTTCTGCTGAAGGTCGCCGGGCAGGAATCCGAGCTTCTCGCCCGCTTCAACGGCGGGGCGGGTGAGAATTATACGGTTGACTTCCTTTGCGCGAAAAGCCGTCACCGCCATGGCGACCGCAAGATAAGTTTTGCCGGTGCCGGCGGGTCCGACGCCGAGAGTGACCGTATTTTTGCGGATGGCTTCGATATATTTCTTCTGACCGAGCGTTTTCGGCTTGACCGGTCTGCCCTTTGAAGTGATGCAGATGCAGTCCGCAGTCATCTGCGGGAGCTGATCCTCGTTGCCATCGTTGACGAGCGAGATGACATAGCGGACATTCTGATCGCTGAGCGCCTCGCCGCGGTTGATGAGCATCAGGAGTCCGTTTATCGCGCGCACGCCCTTTGAGACATTCTCCGCCTCGCCCGTGACCTTTATCTCCGAGCCGCGGCTGACGACGCCGACATCGAACTCTTTTTCTATCATTTTAATATTTTCGTCGAAACTGCCGAACAGGCTTACCGCCTGCTCCATTCTGTCGACGCTGATTGACTGTTCAAACATAGATTATCTCCGAATTTTGCTTTATATTAGCGTTACGGCAAAAATAAATTTTCGTCATAACTGATAATATTATCGAAATATTTTGTTAGATTATACCATATTTTCTTAGTTCTGTCACCATAAAAAGGACGAAATTTTATTAAGTTTTAATAAAATTTTTGTATTTTTTTGTACATCGAGCTTAAAAAGCAATTTTTGTATCGATAAAGAAATATTTCTATATTTTTTCGCCGTCGGAAATGACAATTTTAAGTTCTTGAAGTTTGCAGAAAAACAATGTAAAATATATATGTTATAGGTATATGGAAGTCTTGACTGCGGAGGGAGACCGATGAAAAAAAGCTCGAAAAAGCTGATTGCCGCGCTTTTGTGTGCGGCGGCTGCTATATTAATCGGTCTCGTGGCATACGACGGCATAAAGCAGAGCCGCGAGTTCTCGTCCTCGTCTGCGATGATGAATACCGCCGTCAGCGCGGACATCGAGGGAAAAGACGCGAAAAAGGTCGGCGAGGCGGTTTTTGACTGCATATCGGAGCTCGAGAACAAGCTTCTCTCGCGCCATATCGAAACATCCGCCGTCAGCGAAATAAACGACGCGGCGGGACAGAGCGTTAAGATAACTCTCTTTTCGTCTTCTGCGAACGGGAAGATAAACGACCCAGAGAAGAAGATGGAGGATATACTCTCGAAGTGTGAAGAGCTGAGAAAGTCGAGCGGCGGCGCGTTCGATCCTCTGCTCGGCAGGCTCAGCGACCTCTGGGGATTCGGCACGGGCAACGAGAGAGTGCCGGGCAAGGATGAAATAAACTCGGCGCTCAACGGCACGGGCTCCGCCATAGAGATAAACGGGAACGGCATAAAAATACCGTCGGGCACGGTGCTCGACCTCGGCTCGATTGGCAAGGGCATTGCTTGCGACGAGGTGCGCGGAGTCCTCGAAAATTCAAAAATAAAGCGCGCGGTCGTCTCTGTCGGCGGGAGCATACTCCTCTACGGCGACGGCGAAAAATTCACTGTCGGGATAAGAAATCCCTTTTCGGAGAGCTCGACCGAGAGCTTTGCGGTTTTGACTCTGCCCGCGACCTGCGTTTCTACCTCCGGCAGCTATGAGCGGTATTTTGACCGCGACGGCGTGCGATATCACCATATACTCGACCCGAAAACGGGTTATCCCGCAGAGAGCGGACTTGTCAGCGTGACGGTCGTCTGCAGCGACGGGTTTATGTCCGATGCGCTTTCGACGGCTTGCTTCGTGCTCGGCTACGAAAAATCGCTGCCGCTGCTTGAAAAATATGGCGCGCAGGCGGTGTTCGTGTTCAATGACAGGAGCGTCAGGGTCACGGGCTCTCTCGCGGACAGCTTCAAACTTGAAAAGGACGGATTCAAACTTTTATAACGGGGGAGACAGATGCAGCGCAGATTCATAAAAAAAGCCGATATCGCATTGATAGCGGTCATACTCTGCGTCGGCGCGGCTCTTTTGATATGGCGTTTTTTGCCGTCGAACGGAAAAACCGAGGCGGTCATCTATGCGGGCGGCGAGGTATATCGCCGCGTAACGCTCGACAAGAGCGCTGATATGACAATAACACCCGACACCGACCCCAAGGTCGTGATAAAAATAAAGGACGGCGCTGTCTGGTTTGAAGACGCGGACTGCCGCGACAAACTGTGCGTAAAATCGGGCAAACTCACCCGCCCGGGCGACACTGCTGCGTGTCTGCCCGCAGGGGTCGTGATAAGGCTCGAGGGCTCGGAGAAGCGGCACGACGCCCTGACCGGGAGGGTATGCCAATGAAAGCGAGAAAGACCGCTCTTTTAGGTATCCTTTGCGCCCAGGCGATCGCGCTTTCTTTTCTTGAAAATCTGATTCCCTCTCTGCCGTTTCTGCCGCCGGGAGCGAAGCCGGGGTTTTCAAATATAGTGACGATGTTCACTGTTCTTACTCTCGGACTGCCGCAGGCGATGTGCATAACCGTGTTCAAGGCGCTCTTTGCGCTGATGACGCGCGGCGCGACGGCGTTTTTTATGAGCCTCGCGGGAGGAGTGCTCAGCACCCTCGCGATGTGGGCGGCAACAAAAATAAAGTCCGATCCCTTCGGTCTGCTCGGCGCGTCGATAATCGCCGCCGTATGCCACAACGCAGGTCAGCTTGCCGCCGCGGCGGCGCTCACGGGGACAAAGGCTGTGCTCGGCTATGCGCCGGCACTGCTGATATTTTCGCTTATAACCGGAGCTGTTACTGGAACGGTGCTGCGCATAGTTATGCCGGCGCTCGAAAAACAGACGCGGTTTATAATAAAGAAGTAATAATTAATCATAAGGAGTTGAAGAAATGAGCTCGGTTAAACTCGACGGTGTTCTCAAAGCTGTCAAGCAGGTACGCGGCGGCGTGCATGTAAGTTACAACAAGAACACCGCAGACTGTGAAGTCGTAAGAATTCCAGTCCCCGAAAAAGTGCTCCTGCCCATGCAGCAGCATATCGGTGTACCGTGCACACCCACTGTAAAAGCGGGCGACAAAGTTTCGGTCGGACAGATAGTGGGCGACAGCGACAAATTCCTCAGCGCGCCGATCCACGCATCGATATCCGGTACCGTCAGCGCAGTCAGGCAGGCGACGCTTGCAAACGGCGTTATCACTCAGGCGGTGGAGATAGAGTCCGACGGCGAGATGCGCCTTTTCGACGGCCTTGAGCCGCCGAAGGTGACGGGCAAGGAGAGCTTCCTTCGCGCCGTCAGGGATTCCGGTCTTGTCGGACTCGGCGGAGCGGGCTTCCCCACGCACGTCAAGCTGCGTATCCCGCCCGACAAGAATGTTGACACGCTTATCGTCAACGCTGCGGAGTGCGAACCCTACATAACCGTTGACTACCGAGAGTGCCTTGAAAATTCATGGGATATCCTCTCGAGCATCTATACTTTGAAAGAGATACTCGGCTTCAAGCGCGTCGTTATCGCCGCGGAGGACAACAAGCCCGAAGCTTTCAAAGTGCTCAAGGCTATAGCGGACAGAGACGTTGCGGAGGATAACGCGGTACGCCTCATGACGCTCAAGTCGAAGTATCCCCAGGGCGCAGAGAAGATGATGGTGCTCTCCGCCACGGGCAGAAAGGTTCCGCCCGGAAAACTGCCCGCCGATGTCGGCTGCGTTGTTATGAACGTTGCCTCCGTCGCATTTATAGCGAGATATCTCAAGAGCGGCAAGCCGCTTGTCAGCCGCTCGCTGACCGTTGACGGCTCCGCGATAGCCGACCCGAAGAATGTCCGCGTGCCCATCGGCATGAACGTCGGCGAAATAATCGACTTCTGCGGCGGCTTCAAAGCCGAACCCGGCAAGATAATAACCGGCGGCCCGATGATGGGACTTGCCGTTGTCAACACCGACATTCCCGTTCTCAAGCAGAACAACGCCATTCTCGCCTTTGCCGACGATGCGTCAAAGGTCAAGAAAGAGCGCGACTGCATCCGCTGCGGCAGATGCGCGGCCGCATGTCCGCTGAGCCTTATGCCCACGCTTGTTGAACGCTATATAAAGGCGAAGGATATAGACAGGCTTGAAAAATCCGGTGCCATGGTCTGCATGGAGTGCGGTTCATGCGCTTATTCATGTCCTGCGGCAAAGCCGCTCGTCCAGTATATGCGCCTTGCAAAACAGATGCTGAGAGAGGAGAAGAGCAAAAATGCCTGAAATGCCTGAAAAGAAACTAACAGTCAGCGCATCTCCCCATGTGCGCTCGGCTCAGACGGTCAGCGGAATAATGCTCAATGTTATTATCGCGCTGATCCCCGCCCTTGCGGCGTCCGTCTGGCTCTTCGGTCCGCGCGTCCTGCTCGTCTGCCTCGTAACGATAGGCACATGCATGCTTTCCGAGTATCTGTCGCGCAAAATCATGAAGCGCAGCAACACGCTCGGCGATCTGAGCGCGGTCGTCACCGGACTTCTGCTCGCGTTTAACCTGCCCATGTCCATTCCGCTGTGGCAGGCGGCGATAGGTTCCGTTATCGCAATAGTTGTTGTAAAACAGCTCTTCGGCGGAATCGGCCAGAACTTCGTCAACCCTGCGATAACCGGAAGAATCATTCTCATGGTTTCGTTCCCGACCGCCATGACAACATGGATAAAGCCCCTCTCGTGGCTCGACAAGGGCGCCGAAGCGGTTACCACCGCAACGCCCCTCACCATGATGACAAAGGGCGGCGAGCTCTCAGACGGACTGCCGAGCCTTGTTGATATGCTCATCGGCATCCGCGGCGGCAGCCTCGGCGAGACCTGCGCGGTGGCGCTGATAATCGGCGGAGTTTATCTGATGATAAGAAAGATAATCTCTCCCGCAATTCCGCTGTCGTTCATCGGCACTGTAGTTGTTATAATGCTCATAGCCGGCAAGGGCAGTTTCACTTTTGTCGCCTATCAGCTGCTCAGCGGCGGACTCATGCTCGGCGCGTTCTTCATGGCTACCGACTACACCACCTCGCCCATCAATCTCAAGGGCAGAATAATCTTCGGCATCGGCTGCGGTCTGCTGACCTCGTTCATCAGACTCTTCGGCTCGCTGCCCGAGGGCGTCTCGTTCTCAATAATCCTTATGAACATACTCGTTCCCCATATAGAGCATCTGACCACCCCGAAGCCTTTCGGCACGGTCAAGGAAAAAAAGAAGAAAGGGGCTGAGAAGGCATGAAGAATTTCAAGGAATTTGCCATCCCGACTGTAGCGCTCTTTCTGATATGCCTCGTTGCCACGACTCTTCTCGCCGTCACGAATAAAGTCACGGCTCCGAAGATAGCAGAGCTCTCGGCGCAGACCGAGGTCGAAACAAGGCAAAAGGTCCTGCCCGCCGCGACTCAGTTCGGCGAAACGCAGGAGATGAAAGGCGGCAGCGGAACTTACGCCGTCGGCAAGGATGCAAGCGGCAACGAAGTCGGCTATGTCTTTGTCACTGTTTCAAAGGGCTACGGCGGAGATGTGAAGATAATGACCGGCATCGACAAAAACGGCGCGGTCACCGGCATTTCGCCGCTCGAGCTCAACGAGACCGCCGGTCTCGGCATGAAAGCCCAGAACGCCAGCTTCCTCGACCAGTTCAAAGGAAAGGTCAAGGATATTGCAGTCAACAAAAACAGTGCCTCCGGCAACGAGATCCAGGCGCTCACCGGCGCTACGATAACCTCGAAAGCCGTCACGGCGGCAGTCAACGAGGCGCTGAGCTACTATGATTCCAATTTAAAGGGGGCGGAGTAAAAAATGGCAAAGAAAAAGAGCCTTTTTCAGGAGTTTACCAAGGGCATTCTCGTTGAGAACCCCGTTCTCCGTCTAGTGCTCGGCACCTGCCCGACGCTCGCGGTTTCGACCTCGGTCGAGAGTGCGCTGGGCATGGGCGTCGCAGCTTCGATAGTCCTTGTGTGCTCGAACATCGCCATTTCGGCGCTCAAAAAGGTGATTCCCCAGAAGGTCAGAATCCCCGCTTATATAGTTATAATCGCTTCGTTCGTTACAATAGTCCAGATGCTCGTCAAGGCGTTCGTCCCGCAGATCGACGCTCAGCTCGGCGTTTACCTGCCGCTGATAGTCGTCAACTGCATCATCCTCGGCAGAGCTGAGGCGTTCGCCTGCAAGAACTCCGTTGCGGCCTCCGCCGTTGACGGTCTCGGCATGGGCGTCGGCTTCACCGCAGCGCTGCTCCTCATGGGCGCAGTCAGAGAGCTGCTCGGCACGGGCGCTATCGCCGGACTTCAGATAATCCCGGCTTCCGTCAGCCCCATGCTGATATTCATCCTGCCTCCCGGAGGCTTCTTCGTCTTCGGCATACTCATGGCGTGCGCCAACAAGCTTGCCGACAAGAAGGGTCTTTCAAAGGCGGAGCTCAAGGGCTGCGAGGCTTGCCCGATGGCGGCTTCCTGCTCTCTTCGCGGCGAAGTTGAAAACAAAAAGGACGGAAAGGAGGCGGCAGGCAAATGAAAATAATGCTTTCAATACTGCTTACCGGTATCCTTACAGAGAACTTCATTCTCGCAAAGTTCCTCGGCATCTGCCCGT
>DKDF01000039.1:0-24069 GCA_002451755.1 Ruminococcaceae bacterium UBA6855 | reverse complement strand
TTCCTCGGCGTGTCGAAGAAGCTCAACACCGCAGTCGGAATGAGTGCAGCAGTTATATTCGTCATGCTGCTCTCGACTGCCGTTACATATCCCATCAACGCGAAGCTGCTCGTGCCCAATGACCTCGAATATCTCCAGACGATAGTATTCATTCTCGTCATAGCGGCTCTTGTTCAGCTCGTCGAGATAATCCTCAAGAAGTATATGCCCGCGCTTTATAACGCGCTTGGCATCTATCTTCCGCTGATAACAACGAACTGCGCGGTGCTCGGCGTCGTGCTTATAAACGTTGAGAACAACTACGATTTCGGCCAGTCGATGATGCGTTCGCTCGGCGGCGGTCTCGGCTTCATGCTCGCCATGGTCATGTTCGCGGGTGTCAGAGAGCGCCTCGAGAGCTGCGACGTGCCGAAATTCCTTCAGGGTCTGCCCATAACGCTCATTGCCGCATCGCTCACCTCGGTCTCCTTCCTCGGATTCTCGGGCGTTGTCGACGGCATATTCGGTTGAGAAAGGACGGGATAATATGCATCTTATTATAATTGCGGTTGTCATCGTCTCCGTCATCGGACTTATAGCCGGTCTCGGTCTCGCTGTTGCGTCAAAGGTCATGGCTGTTCCTGTCGACGAAAAGGCCGAGGAGATTCAGGCGGCGCTGCCCGGCGCAAACTGCGGCGCGTGCGGCTTCTCCGGCTGCTCCGGCTATGCGGCAGCTCTCTCTCAGGGCAAGACCACCGACACCGGACGCTGTATGCCCGGCGGCGCAGAGGTCAGCAAGGCTATCGCAAAAATAACCGGACTCGCGGCGGGGGATGTTGTCCCCATGACTGCCGTTGTCCTCTGCCAGGGCAACCTGCACAACACTGACACGAAGCTCAACTATGTCGGAGTCAAGAGCTGCAAAATGGCAACTCAGCTTTTCGGCGGACCGAAAGAGTGCGTCTACGGCTGCATCGGCTTCGGCGACTGCGTTGAGGTATGTCCCTATGACGCGATACATATCTGCGAGGGCGTTGCGAGAATAAATCCGCTCGCGTGCCACGCCTGCAAGATGTGCGTCAACACCTGCCCCAAGGGCATTATCGATCTTATGCCTCTGCACGAGGCAAAGGCTGCCGTCATGTGCAAGAACCATGACAAGGGCGCCCAGACCAGAAAAGAGTGCAAGGCGGGCTGCATCGGTTGCATGAAGTGCGTCAAGACCTGCGAATACGGCGCGGTCACGGTCGAGAACTTCTGCGCGAAGGTCGATTACGAGAAGTGCGTCGGCTGCGGCAAGTGCCACGAGGCGTGCCCGGTCAAGTGCATCGATGTTATCGAACCCGGAGTTAAGATAACCGAAACCAAGATAAACTAAATAATTAAGCGCGAGCACCCGGAGCTGTTAAAAAAACGGCTCCGGGTGTTTTACTTTTTATTATAATTTGTAGGGGTCGGCGACCTCGACAACCCTATGCCGCCAACGGAGGCACTGTTTAAAAGAAAAGTAGATTATGGGCGAAAAGTTGACATTGACAATAATATATGATAATATCAAATAAAAATAAATATACGGAGGGATGCCTATAGCCGACTGAACGCAATCTTCAAAGGGAACAGGGCGGAAAAAATAAATGCCCGGAGGCGAAAGCTATATGAAAAAAGCAATAATTATATTAATATCGGTTCTGCTCATAACGAGCTTTTCGGCGTGCCGAAACGGGGATACGCCGGAGACGGCGGGAACGACCGTTCCGGAGAACACTTCGGCAGAAAGCACCGCCAAAATGAGTCCGGCGCTGCAGACAATCGAAAAAACTCTCGACGGAGTGACGCTGAAAGTTTATATCGAAAATCCGAAGGTCAAATCCGGCGGCGAAGTGCATATCACAGCGACCGTCACGAACAACAGCAGAAAAGATATAATTTCAACGCTCCCGATATATAACCGGCAGCACTATGAGATACGCACGAAAATTCTGACGCAGGACGGAAAAGCGTTCTACGACAAAGATTATCCGGTAGAAATAACCGAGGATGCCACGCGCCGATTTATTATCAAGAGCGGGGAGAGCTATGTTCAGGATATGTATCTCGTCGCCGCCGAGATGAACTCCGGCATGAGCAGCACCTCCGATGCCGTGCCTTACGGCGCGGGAAAATGCGCGGGAACTTCAACTTTCAAATGGGACGGCAGCAACGGCGCAGAGAAGTCGCTGACGGCTTCGTTTGAGATAGAAATAGTCTGAATTTTATAATGAAACCCGACCCGAGGATATAATTTTTCGGGTCGGGTTTGTAGCTTTATGTGTAAAGTTATATAACTTTACGCGACAATTCAACTGCCAAGTGTGTGCTTCGGTCAATATCGCAGAACACTTGATATCACTGCGATTTGGCGTAGATTTTATATAAAAACCTGCCGATATAACAAAAATCCATATGTAAAGCTGAATAACTTTACATATTGATTTATCACTTAATCGAACTTTGTTTCCCAATGTTCGCTCCCGTTTGCGTCGAAGCACATTAATATCTGCTCGCGCGAGGTCTTTTCGCCCGCGAGATTCTCCGGCAGTTCGTCTCTGCCGAAATATTTTGTTTCGGTCGTCTCGATATTCGGAACAAATTCGCCGCCGACAACGGAGCAGAGAACGAAAATTTTTACGACCCCGTAGGCGTATATCGGCTTGTTGTGCTTGTTCCTGTCCTGAACGGCAATGAGCCTGTCCGCGGTAACGCGCAAGCCCGCCTCTTCAAAAGTCTCTTTCACGGTGTTCTCCGCGACCGACTGATCAACATCGCACCAGCCGCCGGGGAGCGACCATGTGCCGTTCGACTCGTGGACGAGCAAAATTTTTCCGTCATTGAAAATCGCGGCGCGGGTATCGACTTTCGGTGTCTGATAGCCCGTTTCGTTGCAGAAAAGCGCTTTGACCTTTTCTGCCGGAATGTCGCTCTTGTGGGCGACCATCTCGGCGGATATCTCTCTTATCCGCTCGTATCTTTCTCGGTCATAGGGGTCGCGCCCGTAGGTCAGCCCCGCCTGCGCGAGGCTCTGGAGCTCAATAGCCCAGCTGAGCCATCTGTTCTGTTCGTCCATGTTCTCTCCTTTTTTTAAAGGCTCCGTCAGATCCACTCCTTGATAACTTCCGGGTTCTTGAAAGTCTCGTCGATAGACTTCAGGAAGGGGACTACATCGCCCATGTCGAGCGCACGGTGGTCGAAAACGACGGTGAAAACGAGCTTTTTGCCGACCGTTACCGTGCCGTCGGGGTTTGCAATCGCCGTGTCGCGCGGAGCGCCGACGCCTATCGCGGCGACCTGCGGCGGGATTATCTCAAGCAGCGCGCAGATGCCGTCCCAGTCCTTGTAGAGCGAACCGAGGTTCGACACGGTTATCGTGCCCTGCTCAATGTCGTATTTTGTGAGCCTGTCGCGCTCGGGTATGTCGTAATATTCTTTCTTGCTTTTGCCGGAGAGTGTTTTTACTCTGTGCTTTCCGGTCTTTGAGCCGATGAGACGGGATATCGTCTGAACCAATTTGCCCTTTGCAAGCCCCTGCAGCGTGTCGTTGAGCGAGACGTCGTACATGACCTGCGACATATTTGAGTTTTTCGCTCTGCGCTGAACATCGGCGAGCGTATCTCTGATATCCCTGAGGTTCTTGTCCTGCATATTGTGCAGATTGACCGTCATCATCTCGCCCGAGTCGAGGAGCATGGGCATCGAGATATTTATCTCGTCGAACTCCGTCACGCATCCGCGGACAAGGCGGGGTTTGAAATCGATATGTGCATTCATCGCGGGACACTTCTTGAGCGCCTCTGTTATTACTTTTAATATAACTGCGTTGAGCGTGATCTTGTCTTCTTTTGCGCGCCCTTCGTTGATTTCTTTGAAAACTTTCAGAAATTCGGACGCCTCAGGCTCATTTGTAACAACGACATGGGGAATGTCGTGCCAGCTCTGCGCGGTCATGTTTGCGATTATCTTCCTGTTTATGCCGAAGTGCTCGGCTCTTCTGACTGTGAGTGACTGTCTCATTCTGAGGACTCCTTTCATTTTAGCGGTTGTGCCGCATTAATAAAAGTATATATTGTCCTCAAACTTAAAAACAAGGAACAGTATCTGGAAACATGTGCAGAAAGCGACACAAAAAGTGATTTGTGTCGCCAAAAATTATAAACAGTTTAGAAATA
The DNA here is from genome assembly GCA_002451755.1 of Ruminococcaceae bacterium UBA6855. Taxonomy (GTDB): domain Bacteria; phylum Bacillota; class Clostridia; order Oscillospirales; family Acutalibacteraceae; genus CAG-177. The sequence continues at coordinate 19,888 of DKDF01000039.1, read as the reverse complement.
TTTTCTAAAGCCGTTGAAATATATGCTTGTTGTGAACGAGACGATAGTCGCCGGATCCTCGCGGAAGCCGGAGTTTATCCACTCCGCAATGACGCTGACGATGCCGTTGAAGAACATTATATACATCCAGCGGAACTGCTTATCCGTGATTTCGGGGAAGAACCTCTTCCACTTTATCTGCGTCCTGTCGTAGTTCTTGACGAACAGGGAGTTGATGAAGCCCTTTCGCGGACCGCATCTCATCATGTAGCAGCACAGGTCGGAATTATCCCGGACAATATCAAACAAACCGACCAATACTGCATCGAAAACCTCGGGATCCATTCTCTCGATCTGATTATCGATATCGGAGACGAACTCTGCCTCGATGCTCTTCATCAGCGCGTTGATGTCGTCATAGTGGCGGTAGAAGGTGCTTCTGTTGATGTCCGCGCGCTGACATATCTCTCGCACGCTGATCTTGTCGAAGTCCTTTTCTTCAAGCAGTTCGAAGAAGGTGCGGCGTATTGCCGTTTTTGTGTATGCCGTGCGCCTGTTGTGCGCGGGTCTTCCGGTTGCCGGGCTTGTCATGAAAATCACCTGCGTTCGTTTCTGATTTATATAAATATTACCACTAATATGCCGGATTGACAAGAGTTAGCGCGATTTTACTCATGAAAAAATATGTTGACAAAAGTGCCGAACACTGTTAAAATAACTAATTGCCGCAGGAAAAAGCGGCTAATCCTTGCTGCGGACGAACCGCAGCCAAAAGACCAGAAGGAGGTGCTTTAAGAATGTCAGCAAACAACAGCTATGAAGCAATGATGGTTTTCTCCGTCAAGAACGGTGAGGAGGGCGTTCCCGCTCTCATCGAGAAGTTCAAGGCTCTCATCGAGCAGAACGGCACTCTGGACAGCATTGATGAGTGGGGCAAGCGCAAGCTCGCTTACGCTATCGACGATGAGCCCGAGGGATTCTACGCTCTGTTCAATTTCAGCGCTGCACCCGAGTTCCCCGAGGAGTTCTACCGTATCGCCGGTATAACCGACGGCGTTCTCCGCTCACTCGTTGTCAGAAAGTGAGGAAACAAAGATGCTTAACGTTGCAATAATCATGGGCAGACTTACTGCCGATCCCGAGCTGCGTACCACCGCTTCCGGCGTCGCAGTCACCACTTTCTCCGTTGCGGTCGATCGCCGCTTCCAGAGACAGGGTGAAGAGAAGCAGACCGATTTCATCAACGTTGTCGCCTGGAGACAGACTGCGGAGTTCGTCTCCCGCTACTTCCACAGAGGATCGATGATCGCTGTTCGCGGAAGTATCCAGCAGCGCAACTATGAGGACAAGAACGGCAACAAGCGCACTGCGTTCGAAATAGTTGCCGAGGAAGTCAGCTTCTGCGGATCAAAGGCAGAGACCGGCACGGGTGCACGTCAGAACGAGCAGCCCGCGCGCGTTCAGCCCGCAGCGTCCTTCGCCACAGGCGGAGCGGACGATTTCGAGGAGATCCCGATAAGCGACGATCTCCCGTTCTGAGAAAAACTTGAACACGGCGTCTGACGCCGAACGAATAGCCCCGAGCCGCAAAACGGCTTTCGGCTTCCACCTTAGCCAAAGAGGAGGTTAACATCATGGCATATGAGAAAAACGACAGAAGACCCAACCGCAAGGGCCGCAAGAAGGTTTGCGCTTTCTGCGTCGACAAGGTTGAGTGCATAGATTACAAGGACACAGCCAAACTTCATAAGTATATCTCTGACAGAGCGAAGATTCTTCCCAGAAGAGTCACCGGCAACTGCGCCGCTCACCAGAGAGAGCTTACCACCGCTATCAAGCGTGCCCGTCACGTTGCTCTTCTTCCTTACACGAGCGACTGATAAAGCTGAGGGCTGCCGCATCCAGCGCAGACCAAAGAGCAAAAATGTTGAAGGTCACAGTTTGCGTCCGAAAAGCGCAGATTGTGACCTTTTTATTTTTTGTCCAAATGCGTCGGCCTTATTTTTTCTTTTTGCTTTACATGGCGGCACAGATGTGATAACTTTATATTATATAAGCAGTAACTTAAACGAGAGGAATAACAATGTCTCAGAATATGAACCGCCATTTAACGGCTTTGGAATTTGATAAAATATTGGAGCGCCTCGCACAGTTCACGGCGTGCCCCGACGCGCGCGAGCTTGCGCTGAGCCTCCGTCCGGAGAGCGATATTGATCTCGCGCAGGCGCAGATGAATCAGACGCGCGACGCACATATGCTCCTTGCTCGCTTCGGCGGCCCGTCATTCGGCGGGCTTCGCAATGTCAATAACGCCGCAGCGCGAGCCGGTGCGGGCAGCACGCTTTCCATGCGCGAACTGCTCGATGTTGCCGAGGTGCTCAGAACCGTGCGCGCTCTCGCCCAGTGGCGCAGCACGAACGCAGGAGTCGAGACCGTTCTCGACCCGCTTTTCTCGGCGCTTCAGCCGAACAAATATCTCGAAACGAAGATAACCTCCGCCATAATCTCCGAGGATGAGATCGCGGACAGCGCCTCGCCCGAGCTTTTTGAAATAAGGCGCAGGATTCGCGTGCAGGAGTCAAAGGTTCGCGACCAACTCGACAAGATGACCCACTCCGCGCACTACTCGAAGTTCATGCAGGAGAATATCATAACCCAGCGAAACGGACGCTATGTTGTGCCCGTCAAGGCGGAATACCGCGGCGAGGTGCAGGGACTTGTCCATGACACATCGTCATCGGGAGCTACTGTATTCGTCGAGCCGATGCCGGTAGTTGAAGCGAACAACGAGATAAAAGTCCTGCGATCTAAAGAACAGGACGAGATTGAGCGCATACTCACTGCACTCTCCGCGATGGTCGGCGAGTTCGAGCAGGGGATAAAAAACAGCTATGAGTGCGCCGTTGAGCTCAATGTTATCTTCGCAAAGGCGCAGTATGCCTATTCGATAGGCGCGACGGTGCCTCTGCTAAACTCCGACGGCGAGATTGAGCTGCGTGCCGCCCGCCATCCGCTAATTGACAAAAACAAAGTAGTCCCTGTTGATATAAGGCTCGGCACGGACTTTGACACGCTCGTTATAACCGGTCCGAACACGGGCGGAAAGACCGTATCGATAAAGACCGTCGGTCTTTTCACGCTCATGGCGATGTGCGGACTTATGATTCCCGCAGGCGACAGAAGCAGACTTTCCGTGTTCAGCGAAGTCCTTGCGGACATCGGCGACGAGCAGTCGATAGAGCAGTCGCTCTCTACTTTCTCGGCGCATATGACGAATATTATAGATATCATGGATCAGGCGGGCGACCGCAGCCTTGTGCTCATAGACGAGCTCGGAGCGGGTACGGATCCCGTCGAGGGCGCGGCTCTTGCGATGGCGGTGCTCGAAGACCTGCATTTCAAGGGCGCGAAGATCGCCGCGACAACGCACTATGCCGAGCTCAAGGCTTATGCCCTCGAAACCCCGCGCGTCGAAAACGGCTGCTGCGAGTTCAATGTTGCGACCCTCAGCCCGACATACAGACTGCTTATCGGCGTCCCCGGACGCTCGAACGCGCTTGCGATTTGCGAGCGCCTTGGCATGGATATGCGCGTTGTGGACAGGGCGAAAGAGCTTGTCAACAACGAGAATGTACGCTTTGAAGATGTCGTTGACAAACTCGAAGAGAACCGCCGCCGCATGGAGGAGGAACACGAGCGCGCCAAGGAGCTGACCGCAAAGGCGCGCGCCGAGCTGGAAAAAGCCGAAAAGCGGCTCGCCGAAGTCGATTCTCTGCGCGAGGCGGAGATAGAGAAAGCCAAGGCGCAGGCGGCGAAGCTGACCCAGCAGGCGAAGCGCGAGAGCTATGCTCTGCTCGACGAGCTCGACAGGCTCAAAAAAGAAAAAGAGAAGACAAAAGATGCCGCAGACCTTGCGCGCCGCGCACGCGCCGCAGTCAGAAAGGGTCTCGGCGCGATAGACGAGGCGGTTGACCCCGTGGTCGCCATGGGCGTTGAGAACGACGGCTATGTTCTCCCGCGCGAGCTCAAAAAGGGCGACACCGTTCTTATAGCCGATCTCGGCAATGAGGCGACAGTGCTTTCGCCCGTTGACAGAAACGGGAATGTCGAAGTCCTCGCGGGCGCGGCAAAGACGCGTGTAAAGCTCAAAAACCTGCGCCTTATCGAGAACGCGCCGAAGAAGCGCAGCCCGAACTCCGGCGCTCGCCGCACGGGAGTCGAGAGCAAGATGAACATGGATGCCTCCGCGCGGCTCGATGTCCGCGGGCTGACCGTTGACGACTGCATCATGGAGCTCGACAGATATATTGACTATATGCTCCGCATGGGTCTCGGCGAGTTCACCATTGTTCACGGCAAGGGCACGGGCGCGCTCAGGAGCGCCGTCAACCAGTATCTGCGCAAGTCGCCGTATGTCAAGAGCTTCAGACTCGGCGTCTACGGCGAGGGCGAGGACGGCGTGACAATAGTCGTGCTCAAGTGACTCGAAAAAAGTTTTCCACACGGTTTTCCACATGCCTGCGGGCGCATAACGGCACATTTTGTTGTCTTTTGCCGCTCAAAACACAAGCGGTTGATAACAAAAAACCAATCTTGTTTTTCCGCCGATTTTCCACATCCGGAATGTTGAAAAAAGTTCGGTTTCGGCGAAAAAATGTGCTTGACAGCCGACGATATTTTTAGTATAATAACCCCCTGTAAAGCGTTTTGACTTTACAGAGGGGTTTGACCTTTACGCGATCATGATGAAAAGGGGGAGAAAATAAAGTGGCAAAGAATCTGGAAATAGCTGTTTTGCTTGACCTTTACGGCGATATGCTGACTGAAAAACAGCGCGACTTTCTGGGCTATTACTACAACGACGACCTGTCGCTCTCCGAGATCGCGGAAAACGAGGGGATAACCCGCCAGGGCGTGCGCGATGCGATAAAGCGCGCCGAAGCCCAGCTTTTCGATATGGAATCGAAGCTCAAGCTCGCCTCGAAATTCGACGAGATACGCAGCGGACTGACTGAAATCATCGACTGCGCCGGCGAGATAGGGGACTACAATCTCAACCACAGCCTGTCGCGCGAAGTGAATGATTATACCGTTAAAATTAAAGCCATCGCCATGTCTCTCATGGAGTGATCGGACTGCGGAAAAATTGCCCAGTACTGCGTTGCAGGAACCCGTTCGCTCGGTTGCGTACACAAAGTACGCGCCCTCACGCCCGGAACCCTGCGCCTTGTCCTGAACAATTTTTCTCAGTCCTCGATTGAGCGATGTGATTGCGGAAAAAGTTTGCCATGACTGCGTTGCAGGAACCCGTTCGCTCGGTTGTCGCTGTAGGGGCGGATATCATCCGCCCGCGAAATCAGCACAGTCCTCGATTGAGCGATGTGATTGCGGAAAAATCCGCCGGAGTTGCGTTGTGAGAACCCTCGAATTCAGTCACAGCTGTAGGGGCGGATATCATCCGCCCGCAAAATCAGCACAGTCCTCGATTGAGCGATGTGATGCGGAAAAATCCGCCGGAGCTGCGTTGTGCGAACCTGCGAATTCAGTCACAGCTGTAGGGGCGGATATCATCCGCCCGCGAAATCAGCTCGGGTTTCGATTGAACGATGTGATTGCGGAAAAATCCGCCGGAACAATTCGGCTTGAAACGGTAACACAAAAACTACTTACTTTTTATACAGAGGTGAAAACATTGGCATTTGAAGGTCTTTCGGAACGCCTTGAAGCGGCGTTCAAGCGTCTTAAAAGCAAGGGCAGCCTCAACGAGGCGGATGTCCGCGCGGCGATGCGCGACGTGCGCATGGCTCTGCTTGAGGCGGATGTCAGCTACAAGGTAGCCAAGGATTTCACCGCCAAGGTCACCGAGAGAGCTATCGGCGCGGATGTTATGGAGAGCCTTACTCCCGCGCAGATGGTCATAAAGATAGTCAACGAAGAGCTTATCGATCTCATGGGCGGCACGAAGACCCGCCTTGCGACTGCGGCGCATCCGCCGACAGTGATAATGCTCTGCGGTCTTCAGGGCGCAGGTAAAACGACGCACTGCGCAAAGCTTGCGCTCATGCTCAAGAACCGCGGCAGCAGACCGATGCTCGTCGCGTGCGATATCTATCGCCCCGCGGCTATCAAACAGCTTCAGGTGCTCGGTGAAAAGGTCGGCGTACCGGTCTTTGAAAAGGGTACGCAGGATCCGGTTGAAACAGCCAAACAGGCGGTCGCGCTTGCGAAGGACGAGGGCAACGACTATGTCCTGATCGATACCGCAGGCCGCTTGCATATAGATGAGCAGCTCATGGATGAGCTCAAGCGCATCAAGTCGGAAGTCCGTCCGCACGAGATCCTCCTCGTGGTCGACGCGATGACCGGTCAGGATGCGGTCAATGTCGCCTCGACTTTCAACGAGACGCTCGGCATTGACGGACTTATCCTGACAAAGCTCGACGGCGACACCAGAGGCGGTGCGGCACTCTCCGCGCGCGCTGTCACGGGCAAGCCGATAAAGTTCGTCGGCGTCGGCGAAAAGCTCGGCGATCTCGACACCTTCCACCCCGACCGCATGGCTTCGAGAATCCTCGGCATGGGCGATGTCCTCTCGCTTATCGAAAAGGCGGAGACCGCTATTGACGAGAAGAAGGCGGCGGAGCTCGAGGAGAAGATAAGAAAGAACAAATTCGACCTCAACGACCTGCTCGACCAGATAACCCAGCTTCGCAAGATGGGCTCGATTCAGGACACGCTCGCAATGCTCCCGGGCATGGGCAAGAAGCTCCAGGGCGTGGACGTTGACGAGAAACAGTTCGACCGTCTCCAGGCGCTCATCCGCTCGATGACCCCGAAGGAGCGCGAGAATCCCGACATAATCAACCCCTCCCGCAAAAGGCGTATCGCCGCGGGCAGCGGACAGAAGGTCGAGGATGTCAACAGGCTTCTCAATCAGCACAAGCAGATGCAGAAGCTATTCAAACAGTTCAACGGCAAAGGCTCAAAGAAAAAGATGCGCCGTATGGGCTTCGACCCGAGCAGGCTCGGAATGTAAAAACGGATGTTATCCTATAGGTCAGCCTTAGGGTTTACATTATATATTAATTTTGTATTACTTTTGGAGGTACAATTATTATGGCAGTTAAAATCAGACTTCGCCGCATGGGCGCAAAGAAGAACCCCTTCTACAGAATAGTCGTTGCAGATTCGAGATATCCCCGCGACGGCAGATTCATCGAGGAGATCGGCACCTATGATCCGCTCAAGACTCCCGCTGATGTGAAAATCGACGCAGACAAGGCAAAGCAGTGGATCGCCAACGGCGCTCAGCCCACCGATACCGTTAAGGATATCCTCAAGAAGAGCGGCGTCATCGACTGATAACGCTCAGCGTAAAACATGGCTCTCGGCAGTCTGCGGGGAGTTTTGTTTTTCTATGAAAGGAACATCGAAATGAAGGATTTACTTATATCCATCGCTCAGGGTCTCGTTGAAGAGCCCGATGCAGTTACCGTCACCGTTGACGAGCCGGATGATGAGGGCATTACCGTCTATCATCTCCACGTCAGCGAGAATGACATGGGCAGAGTTATCGGCAAGCAGGGCAGAATAGCCAAGGCTATCCGCACTGTTATGCGCGCTGCCGCAACACGCTGCGATGAGAAGGTCGCAGTTGAGATAGACTGATGATAAAGGACTATCTTGAAATAGGGCAGATAGTCGGCACACACGGCGTGCGCGGGGAACTGCGCGTTCAGCCGTGGTGCGATTCGCCCGAATTCTTCAAAAAGTTCAAAACGCTCTACTACGACGCACACGGTGAAAAAAGCGTGGGCGTTGTTTGCGCTCGCCCCCACGGGAATATTGCGCTGCTGCGCCTCGACGGCTGCGACACGGTCGAAAAGGCGGCCTCTCTCAGAGGCAAAGTGCTCTATATGCGCCGCAGCGACGCGCATCTCAAGAAAGGCGATTGGTTCATAGCCGAGCTCATCGGCTGCCGCGCCGAGGACGCAAACAGCGGAAAAGTCTACGGAACCGTTACCGATGTCAGCCAGACCGGCGCAAACGATGTCTGGCACATAACGGATGACAACGGCACCGAGACTCTTATCCCCGCCATTCCCGATGTTGTTTCAAGCGTCGATGTGGAGAACGGAATTGTCCTGATAACACCGCTGAAAGGGCTGTTTTCAGATGAGGATTGATATTCTTACCCTCTTCCCGGAGATGTGCTGCGAGGTGCTCAGGGAGAGCGTCATAGGCAGAGCGCGCGAGCGCGGCTGCGTTGAAATAAACTGCCGCAACATCCGCGACTATACGCTCGACAAGCACAACCGCGTTGACGATTCGCCCTACGGCGGCGGGACGGGCATGATAATGCAGGTGCAGCCGATATATGACTGCTACGAGTCCCTTTGCCGCGACACGGGCACGCGCCCGCATCTCATATATCTGACCCCGCAGGGAAAGACGCTGACCCAAAAGCGCGTGGTCGAGCTGTCGAAGCTCGACAATATTGCTCTGCTGTGCGGTCACTATGAGGGAATAGACGAGCGCGTTATAGAAGAGATAGTCGACGAGGAAATTTCGATCGGCGATTTCGTAGTGACTGGCGGCGAGCTGCCCGCGCTTATGCTCGCGGATGCCGTCGCGCGTATGCTCCCCGGAGTGCTCGCTAACGAAGACGCATTCGAGCTCGAGAGCCATTTTTCGTCCCTGCTCGAATATCCTCAGTATACCCGCCCTGTCGAATGGCACGGCAAAGAGGTGCCGCCCGTTCTGCTCTCGGGTCACCATGCGAACATCGAGAAGTGGCGCAGGGAACAGAGCCTTGAGCGCACCTACCGCCGCAGACCCGATATGCTCGAAAAAGCGGAGCTGAGCCGGAAAGACCGAGCGTTTCTCTCGTCTTTGAAGAGCGAGGACTGATTTCCGAAGGCAATATTTTAATGTGCAACCTGCATTAAAAAGATGTGCCTTGTATGGTCAAAATACACAACAAAGCCCCCGCCCGAATTTTCAACTTTGGAACAGGCAACGAATTATTGCCTTTGAGGGCGAAAGTCGCAAGTAAATTGTTGACGGGGACAAGTTTTATGATATAATATATAAGCAGTAGAATAAAATTTGAATTTGTGTGTGGGAGATTATATATTATGTATGTTAAAGATGTTATGGTACAGAATCAGGTAGGACTTCATGCACGTCCGGCAACTTTTTTCATTCAGAAGGCTAACGAGTTCAAGTCTTCCATCTGGGTGGAAAAGGACGAGCGCAGAGTCAATGCCAAGAGCCTTCTCGGCGTGCTTTCCCTCGGCATCATGGGCAACACCCAGATCCGCATCATCGCAGGCGGTCCCGACGAGGAGCAGGCTGTCGATGAGCTTGTGAAGCTTGTTGAGTCCGGCTTCGCCGAGTAATATAACTTTAATACAGATAAGCAGGCTTAGGCCTGCTTTTTCTTTTTGTCTATTTTCATCGCTTCGCGGCATATAATATCTTTGAAAAGGATATTTTCGGCGGTGATATTATGTTTTCGGTTCTCGTTATTGCTGACGATGCCGGCTTTTTCAGGCGAAGGCGGCTGTTTAAAACTCCGCAGGTGCGCGATGTGCGCGTATACGGCGGTCTGCCGTTTCGCGAGATAACCTCAGCCCGGCGGCGCGGGAAAATTAACCGCGCGGCGATATGCGAAGCGGCGGGCAGATGCTCGGGCACAATGCTTCTGCCTGAAGATATAACACCCGGCGGCGGGATAGACGAGCCCGATCTCTCGGATTACAGAAAGCTCGTTTTCTTCAACACTGCGTGCTCTATACTGCGCTCGTCCTGCGGGTGCGGGGTGCGCGGCGAGCTGCTGATAAAAGACAAAAACGCCTCCGCCGCGCAGAGACTCGGCGTTGCCGTGCCGCTGTTTTCGGATATCCGCGTTGCGACTTCATGCCCGGACGGATATTCGCGCCCGATAGAAAATGCCATGGACGAATTCGGCGCGGCGGTTCTCGACGGAATCAGCGACAACGCAGACGCGGTCATCGACCTCGATTCGTCGCCCGAAAAGCTTGTCTGCGGCGGCGAGGTTTTTACGGCGGGAAAAATAACGCTCCCGAGCGCATACGCTCGCCTCATGCCGGCGGGCGCGGACTCGCTTAAATTCGCGGGCGCTCTTTATCTTATAAGCCGGATCCACTCGCTCGCGCAGCTTTCTTTTTCCGAGATATATCACGGCGGAAAACCGCTTTCTCCGCGCGCCGCGTCGGAGCTTATAAGGCTCTCGGCGGCGCCGTAAACTATTGACAACAGGCGATAAAATGAATATAATAACAATATTGTGGATAAGTGCCTGAAAAGGCCTTAGAGTATCAATTTTTAAAATTTAAGGAAGAAGGATGGCCTTAAAATGGAAAAGCAGATCGTATTGACAAGAGAGAGCTACGATGCCAAGGTCAAGGAGCTCGAACAGCTCAAAACCACCGGCAGAGATGAGATAGCCGAGCGCATCAAAGTTGCGCGTTCTTTCGGCGACCTTTCCGAAAACTCCGAGTATGATGAGGCGATGAACGAGCAGGCGAAGCTCGAAGCTAAAATCGCCCGCCTTGAAAACGACATCCGCAACGCGAATATCCTCGACGAGGACAATCTGAATGCGGGCGTGGTTCATCCCGGCTCAAAGGTCAAGGTCGAGAATGTCGAGACCGGCAAGAAGAGTGAGTATACTATTCTCGGACCCAGCGAGTCGAACCCCTCTCAGGGCATAATCTCCGACCAGTCGCCCATAGGCAAGTCGCTTATAGGCAACCGCAAGGGTGACGTAGTCGATGTTTCGCTGCCTACCGGAAGGATTCTTCAGCTCAAGATTCTCAGCATCGCAAAGTCAAAGTAAAAAAAGCACAGTTCACATAAATCCAAGGAGTGAAAAAAATGCCGGATGAGATAAACACCAACCCCGTCTCCGCCGAGAGCGAAGAGGCTCAGGAGGACATAAACGCCCTGCGTCAGATCCGCCTGGACAAGCTCAATGAGCTTTGCGCCGCAGGGGAGGATCCGTTCAAAATAACAACCGCGGATCAGTCCGCCCATGCACAGGAGATAGTCGACAATTTTGAAGCGATGGATGGCAAAGAGGTCTCCATATGCGGACGAATGATGTCAAGACGCGATATGGGCAAGGCGAACTTCATCGATATCCGTGACCGCTCGGGTCGTATTCAGGTCTATGTGCGCATAAACGATGTCGGCGAGGATACATTTGCAAAGTTCAAGAAGTGGGATATCGGCGATATCCTCGAAGTGCGCGGCACGGTGTTCAAGACCCGCAGGGGCGAGATATCCATCCACGCAACCGCGCTTCGCCTGCTGACGAAGTCGCTGCTTCCGCTGCCCGAAAAGTTTCACGGTCTGCGCGATACGGACACCCGCTATCGCCGCCGCTACCTTGACCTCATAGTCAACCCCGATGTCAAGGATACATTTATAAAGAGAAGCCTGATAATCCGCGAGATAAGAAACTATCTCGATTCCAAGGATTTCATCGAGGTCGAGACGCCCATTCTTGTTCAGAATGCGGGTGGCGCCGCCGCGCGTCCGTTTGTGACCCATCACAACGCCCTCAACGAGGATCTCAATCTGCGCATTTCCCTCGAACTCTACCTCAAGCGCCTTATAGTCGGCGGACTTGAGCGAGTCTACGAGATGGGCAGAGTTTTCCGCAACGAGGGTCTCGACGTGCGCCATAACCCCGAGTTCACGCTCCTTGAGATATATCAGGCGTATACCGATTTCCACGGCATGATGGATCTTGTCGAAGAGCTCTACAGAACCGTCGCTCTCAAGGTTCTCGGCACCGCCGTTGTCACCTATGACGGCGTGGAGATTGACCTTTCAAAGCCCTTTGCCCGCATGACGATGGTCGAGGCGGTCAAGAAATATTCGGGCGTCGACTTCGCGGAGATCGATCTTGAAACTGCCCGTTCGCTCGCCAAGGAGCGCGGCATCGAATTTGAAGAAAGACACAAGAAGGGCGACCTGCTCAACCTCTTCTTCGAGGAATATGTTGAGGACAAGCTCGTTCAGCCGACCTTCATCACGGAGCACCCGGTCGAGATTTCCCCGCTTGCAAAGAGAAAGCCCGACGATCCGAACTATACGGAGCGTTTCGAGCTGTTCATAACCTGCCGCGAGATGGCGAACGCCTTCTCCGAGCTTAACGATCCCATCGACCAGCGCGGCCGCTTTGAGGCTCAGGAAGAGCTGTTTGCCGCCGGCGACGATGAGGCGAACCATACCGATGAGGATTTCCTCATGGCTCTCGAATACGGTATGCCCCCGACAGGCGGCATCGGCATCGGCATCGACCGTTTTGCCATGCTCCTGACCGACAGCTATTCAATCCGCGACGTTCTGCTCTTCCCGACGATGAAGTCGCTTGACGGCGACGCATCCAAGAAGACGGCCGTTGCCGAAGAGGAAAAAGAGGAGGAGACTCCCGAGACTATAGACTTCTCTAAAGTCGAGATAGAGCCTCTCTTCAAGGATTTTGTCGATTTCGAGACTTTCAGTAAGTCCGATTTCAGAGCCGTCAAGGTCAAAGAATGCACCGCAGTGCCCAAGAGCAAGAAGCTGCTTAAGTTCGTCCTCGATGACGGCACGGGCACCGACCGCATTATTTTAAGCGGCATCCACGCCTATTATGAGCCCGAAGAGCTTGTCGGCAAGACGCTCATAGCCATAACCAACCTGCCGCCCAGATCGATGATGGGCATCGATTCGTGCGGAATGCTCCTGAGTGCCGTACATTCGGAGGAGGGCGAAGAGAAGCTCAATCTTCTCATGGTCTCCGGCCGCATCCCCGCGGGCGCAAAGCTCTATTGATATATGAAAATATCGGTTGCTCTTGCCGCGTATAACGGCGAGAAATATATAGGAGAACAGATCGAATCCATACTCCCTCAGCTCGGCAGGGACGACGAGATAGTTGTCAGCGACGATAACCCCGCTGGCAAGACCCGCGCGGCGGTCGAGTTCTATTCGGCATATGACGGGCGCGTCAGATATGTCGAGGGCACGGGCGAGGGCGTATGCAGAAATTTTGAAAACGCTATTCTCAACTGTTCTGGGGATGTAATCTTCCTGTGCGATCAGGACGATGTCTGGCTCCCGAACAAGGTTGAGCGCGTCATGGAAGCGATTGAAAACGGCGCAGATGTCGTGCTGCATGACGCAATGATGACGGACGGGGAACTGAACGTCACCGACGAATCTTTCTTCAGCCTCAACGGTTCGAAGAGGGGATTTGTCAGAAACTTTCTGAAGAATTCATATATGGGCTGCTGCATGGCGTTCAGGCGCGATTTCGAGCCTGCGTTCATGCCGTTCCCCAAAAATCTCGCTATGCATGACTGGTGGATAGGACTCAACGCCGAATTAAAAGGCAAGGTCGAGTTCATATACGAGCCTCTTATCAAGCATCGCTGCCACGGCGGCAATGTGACAGGAGGCAAGACCACCGTCGCGCAGAAGATATCCTGGCGCATTCAGATGGCGGGAGATATACTGCGATACAAAAACGCAGACTGACGCTGACCGCAGCAAGTCAGCACTTAAAGAGGTGTGAAATTGGGAAAATATAAGGTCACGGGGTGCATAGTGACGCACAACAATATGCATTCCATCAAAAAGACCCTTGATTCTCTGCTCGAGTTCACCCGTGCCGATTTCAAGCTCTATGTTGTGGACAATTCCTCAACCGACGGCACTCCGGAGTTTATCGAGCAGAACTACCCGCAGCTTGAGCTGATCCGCAATGCCGGAAACACCGGCTTCGGAGCGGGTCATAATCTGGTGATGGACAGGCTTGATTCAAAATATCATGTCGTCATAAATCCGGATATCACCGTAAAGGACGACGCAATATCTGCCCTTGCGGACTATCTCGAAGAGCATGAGGATATCGGTATGCTCGCCCCGAAAATCTGCTTCCCCGACGGGCGTATGCAGATTCTCGGCAAGCGCGACCCGAAGATAAAATATCTTTTTGCCAGCCGCCTGCGCAACGAAGAGAAGCCGGGCAGGCTCCTGCGCGAATATGCAATGCTCGACGAGGACTACACAAAGCCCTTTGACATTGAGAACGCCTCCGGATGCTTTTTCATGATACGAACGGAGCTGTTCCGCAAAATCGGCGGCTTTGACGAGGGCTATTTCCTCTATTTTGAAGACAGCGACATAACCCGCACCGTGCGCAAATATGCCCGCGTCGTGTTTTACCCGTCGGTTGTCGTCTATCACGAATGGGAGAGGGAGTCGAAACACAACTTCAAGCTCCTGCTCGTCCATATCCGCTCGATGTTCTACTATATGAAAAAGTGGAGGTGATCCGGATGAAGAAATACTTCAAGAATTTTTATAAGTACCGTTTCCTTTTCACCGAGATTGTTCGCAAGAACATTAAGCTCCAGTACAGGAACTCGGTTCTCGGTATGTTCTGGACATTTCTTCAGCCGCTTCTGACGATGATCGTGCTCGCGTTCATCTTCGGAAATATCTTCGGACGCGATGAGTCGAAGGTTCTCAACTATCCCGTATATTTGCTCTGCGGTCGTCTGCTCTATGAGTTCTATTCCCAGGCGACCAAGCGCGCCATGCGCTCGATAAGAAACAGCGCATCGGTCATAAAAAAGGTGTATGTGCCCAAGTACATATACCCCATGGCGAATGTCACATCGAACTTCATAACGTTCCTGATATCACTTCTCGTGCTTGCGGTCGTTATGGCATATTATCTGATATTCACCGACACCGCCATGCGCCTGACTCCGTATATCCTGCTCGCTTTCGTGCCGATACTCATCCTCTTTGTGCTGTGCGTCGGCGTCGGAATGATACTTTGCACCATGGAGGTCTTCTTCAAGGATGTCGAGTATATGTACGAAGTTTTCTGCATGCTGCTGTTCTATGCGACTCCCATATTCTATAATGTCGAGACCCTGCATATAACCAACAGGTATGCACAGTATGCGCTCATGGCGAACCCGCTCTATTCGATAGTCTCGATGTTCAGGGACTGCGTGCTTTTCGGCAGGGCGATGAATCCGAATCATATAATTTACTCCGCCGTCTTCAGCATTGCGATGCTGCTCATAGGCGTGCTGGTGTTCTACAAGAAGCAGGATGATTTCATCCTGCACATCTGATGGGAGGGCGTAATTATGGGCAACGTAATGGTTGATGTAAATCACGTCAGCATCAGATTCATTCAGAATCAGGAAAAGGTAGACAATCTAAAAGAATATTTCATAAAGCTCGTTACCCGCAAGCTCAAGTATGACGATTTCTGGGCGCTGACCGATGTCAATTTCCAGATCGAAAAGGGTGAGCGTCTCGGTGTTCTCGGCTTCAACGGAGCCGGCAAGAGTACACTGCTCAAGACCGTCGCAGGCGTTCTCAAGCCCACCAAGGGCTCGGTCACGACAAAGGGCGTTATCGCCCCTCTGCTCGAACTCGGCGCGGGCTTTGACATGAACTACACCGGCAAGGAGAATGTCTATCTCTACGGCGCGACGATGGGTTATTCGAGAAAATACATCGAGGAGCGCTACGATGAGATAGTCGAGTTCGCCGAGCTCAAAGATTTCATGCATGTCCCGGTCAAGAACTATTCCTCCGGTATGCGCGCGCGTCTCGGCTTCGCGATAGCCACCGCGGTCGATCCGCAGGTGCTTATTCTCGACGAGGTGCTCTCCGTCGGCGACGCCCGTTTTAGAGCCAAGAGCGAGAAACGCGTCATGTCGATGTTTGAAAACAATGTAACGGTGCTCTTCGTCTCGCACTCGACAGAACAGGTGCGCAGACTCTGCAACAAGGCCATAATCCTCGATCACGGCAAGATGATAGCTTCCGGAACGAGCCAGGAGGTCTGTGATATCTACGACCGTATGGTCAAGGGAATAAAATAAGAAAGGGTGTTTTTCAGATGGTCATAGGAGCGATTTTTGCCGGCGGTATCGGCAGCAGAATGGGCAGCGCAGATATGCCCAAGCAGTATCTCCAGCTCGGCTCAAAGCCGATAATAGTCCACACGATAGAGAAGTTTGTCGTCAATCCCGGAATCGACCGCATAATAGTCCTCTGCCCCAAGGCATGGATAGCCCACACGAAGGATCTCGTGAAGAAATATCTCGGCGAGGCTATCGCAGAGAAGATAAATGTTGTTGAGGGCGGCTCAACAAGAAACGGCACGCTCGAAAACGCGCTCAAGTTCATCAACGAGAACTTCGCCATTGACGACGACAGCGTTATTGTTACCCACGACGCAGTCCGTCCGTTCGTCACCCACAGAATAATTGACGAAAATATCGAGGCTGCGAAGAAATACGGCGCGTGCGACACAGTTATTCCCGCAACGGATACGATAGTCCGCAGCGAAGACAGCGAAAATGTCAGCAGCATCCCGACCAGAAGCGAGCTGTATCAGGGTCAGACTCCGCAGTCCTTCAGAATAAAGGAACTCGAGAGCGTTCTCAACAGCCTCACCGAGGACGAGAAGAACACGCTGACCGATGCGTGCAAGATCTATACAATAAAGAACAAGCCCGTCCGCATCGTTGACGGCGAAGTGTTCAACATCAAGATAACCTACACCTATGATCTCAAAGTTGCAAACGCACTTCTGGGGGTTGTGAACAATGATAAATGAAGTATATCAGCTTATAGCGCCCAAGCTCATTGACACGGCGTACAAGGAGATAGATCTCTCAAAGAACGAGGTTATTCTCCGCCCCGTCAAGATGTCGATATGCAAGGCGGATCAGCGCTACTATCAGGGTCTGCGCAACCGCGCCGTGCTCATGAAGAAGCTGCCCATGGCTCTTATTCATGAGTGTGTCGCCGAGGTAATATATGACCCGAGCGGCGAGTTTTCGGTCGGCGAGATGCTTATTCCGATACCCAATACACCCACAGAGACCGACCCGGTCATCGCAGAGAACTATCTGCGTTCGAGCCACTTCTGCTCGAGCGGATATGACGGCTTCATGCGCGACTATATCCAGATGCCCCACGACCGCCTTGTCAAGGTGCCCGAGGGCTTCGATATGCGCGTCGCTTCGTTCTCGGAGCTCGTCAGCGTCAGCGTGCAGTCCATCTCGCGTTTCGAGAAGTTCGCGAATTCCAACCGCCGCAGAATCGGTATCTGGGGCGACGGAAACGTCGGCTTTATAACCGCATTGATGCTGCACTATCTCTATCCGAACGCCGAGCTCTATATCTTCGGCACGGTCGAGGACAAGCTCAATTTCTTCACCTTTGCAAAAGAGACATTCCATGTTGACGCGGTGCCCGAGGGAGTCAGCATCGACCACGCGTTCGAGTGCGTCGGCGGCCCCGGCTCAAGACCCGCGATAAATCAGATGATAGACCTCATTGAGCCCGAGGGCAGCATTTCGCTCATGGGCGTCAGCGAGAACTTCGTCGATATCAACACGAGAATGGTGCTTGAAAAAGGTCTCAATCTCTTCGGCTCTTCGCGCAGCGGCAGGAAAGATTTCCTGCGCACGATGCAGATTTTTGCAGAGCATCCGGAGGTCGGACACTATCTTGAGAATCTTATCGGCGATGAGTTCAAGGTTCGCGATATCCCGGATATCCACAAGGCGTTCAACGCCGACTATATGAGAAACTTCGGCAAGACCGTCATCGATTGGGACAAATAATGAAAAAGCTGTTTTATACTATTTACGCAGTGATATTCAGAATATGCCGCCTTTTCCCTGTCAAAAGGGGAAGGGTGGCTTTGGTATCTCCGCACAACGCGGATTTCAACGATTCGCTCGGCGCGGTCAAGGCGGAGCTTGAAAGGCGCGGAGGCTATGATATAAAGCTCATCACCCGCCGCGACATCGAGCTTTCAAAGAACCCCGCGAAGCTCATAAAAGGCGCGTTCAGGTTCTTTTTCGTCAGCTCATACCGCCTCGCAACGGCGCAGTATGTCTTTTTGAACGACAATTTTATGCCCCTCGCCTATATAAATTTCAGCCCGGAGACGAAAGTTGTCCAGCTCTGGCACGCCGAGGGCGTGTTCAAGCGATTCGGGCTCTGCTCGGCGCTTCCGCCGGAGATAGAGGAGCTTGAAAAGCGCTGCTGCAAGCGATATACCCATGCGGTTTGCTCGTCAAAAAATGTCGTGCCGTATTATGCCAAGGCGTTCGGTCTGCCCGAGGAGCGCGTACTGCCGCTCGGGAGCGCGCGCACTGACAGATTTTTCTTGCCATGCGATACTGAAAAGCTCAGAGCAGAGTTCGACGAAAAATATCCGCAGTGCATGGGCAAAAAGCTCGCACTCTATGCTCCGACATTCCGCGACGACCCGAAACGCGACGGCGAGATAATGAAAAACTTCGACGCGAAGAAATTCGCGGAGCGTTTTTCCGGTGAATATGTTCTGCTCATCCGCCTGCATCCGCAGGTTCACACGGGCGAAGTCGAAGCAGATGAGAGCGCGATAGACATGACGGGATATCCGGATGTCGGCGAGCTCGTTCAGATATGCGACCTGCTGATAACCGACTATTCTTCGATATGCATGGATTTCGTGCTGCTCGGAAAGCCTTGCCTTTTCTATGCATTCGACCTCGAGGAATATGAGCGCGAGCGCTCGTTCTTTTTCGATTATGAAGACTATGTGCCCGGCAGAACGGCGAAAACTTTTGACGAACTGCTCGATGTGATATCAAGCGGCGATTTCGGAAAAGACAGGCAGGAGAAGTTCAAAAACTTCAATTTTGACACCCTCGACGGCAAAAGCGCCGGGAGGATAGTCGATGCGATAGTCAAATAAAGGCGAGACACTTGACAGATAATATATTTTCATTGTATAATTAGCCGTTAGTGACAAGCTTTATCAGATAGTCAAAGGAGGGACGCGCCCGGGGCGCGGCTTATATGTCAGGACATTCAAAATGGAGTACGATCAAGAGAAAGAAAGAAAAAACGGATAACCAGCGCGCGAAGATCTTCACGAAGATCGGCCGCGAGATAGCCGTTGCGGTGCGTGAGGGCGGCCCCGATCCGGCGTCGAACTCGAAGCTCAAGGATATCATTTCCAAGGCTAAGGCGAACAACGTTCCCAACGACAACATAGACCGTATTATCAAGAAGGCTGCCGGCGACGGCAACGCGGACAACTACGAGGAGATAATGTACGAGGGCTACGGCCCGTCGGGCATCGCCGTTATAGTTGAGACCCTTACGGACAACCGCAACAGAACTGCTGGCGACATGCGCCACTATTTCGACAAGTTCGGCGGCAACATGGGTCAGAGCGGCTGCGTCTCGTTCATGTTCTCGAAGCAGGGTGTTATCGTTATCGAAAAGGACGACGATATCGACGAGGAGAAGCTGATGGAGGATGCGCTTGAGGCAGGAGCTATCGACTTCCTGACCGACGACGGCGTTTATGATATCCGCACCGAACCCAACGATTTCTCCGCAATATGCGAAGATCTTGAGAAGAAGGGCTACACCTTCCTCTCAGCAGAGGTCGAGTATGTTCCCTCGAGCTACACCAGACTCGAAGACGAGGACGATATCAAGAACATGAGCAAAATGCTCGAGATGTTCGAGGATAATGACGACGTTCAGAATGTCTGGCACAACTGGGAAAACGCCGACGACGCAGAATAAAATCAAAAAAGATGAGAGCCGCCAATATGGCGGCTCTTTTTGTGTTTGTATGTAAGCTTTGTTAAATTCAATTTCTCAGTATTTGCAGATTGAAAATACACGCCACAATTGAATTTTATAATCGGACTTCCAATAGCCGCGTCGCAGTGTTTGAAAGCTCTCTTAGAGGAGCGAGGGAACGGCTTGCGCAGCAAGACGCACGAGCGCGCACTCGTTCAAGCTCCGGCACGTTTGCGCGCGAATGTGCCGA
>DKDF01000019.1 GCA_002451755.1 Ruminococcaceae bacterium UBA6855 | reverse complement strand
TCTTTTACTTAAGCTTTCTTTTTCCCCCGGTAGAACCGGGGGTTTTCAACTGTTGCGAAACAATAAAGAAGCCAAGCTGCAAAACACAGCTTGGCTTTTGTTGTTTTTGGAACTTGGTGTGGCGTGTATGTTGCCTCAACCAAGACACAATATGTTGTGCTTGTGGTGTTGACATGTCTTATATTTAGTATTATAATTATATTAGCACTTGCAAATGCTAAGTGCTGATACCTAAAGAAAGGAGAATGTCTATGGGACTAAAGCCCGGCCAGAAAGCTCCTGCTTCTGGACAGTATGGTGTCGTTGGTCCTCGTGGCGGCAAAATCAATCATGAAGTTACCGTCACAAAGGGTGAACCGATGCCCCCAACTAAGAAGCCTGGTCAGACTTATGTGATGAATGATCCTACACATAACAAGTCTGGCAAACCCTAAAACTGAATATTGACAACCGGCTGAGCCATCTCATAAGAGGTGGCTTTTGCTTATGCTGATAAAAACATTGTGTGGGTTCTTGCTATTGGAGGATATAAAAAGTTGAGACTCTTTTTTATATCTCCCTGAACACAGCGGCAAATCCGCCGGAGGGGCGCATTGCTATATCCGCGCTGTCGGCGCTTGTGACGGCTATCTTCACTTTGTTATACCCGCGCTGATCCGTAAGATCGTCCGTGTATATCTCGGCTTCGTATTTCGCGCCGTCTTTTAAGAACGAGAACGGCAGATTTATCTTCCGTTCGCCCTGAGAGCTGTTGAATACGGCGGCGTACCATATGTTTCCGCTTCGCCGCGCGAAAATCGCGATTTCGCCTATCTTGCTGCCGTGGAGAACATGCGTCTCGTTCCAGACCACCGGCAGTGGAGAGACAAACGAATCGAGCCCGTGCGCTTTGAGAATTGACGGATCCTCGCTGACGGTGAAAAATGCCGAGTTGTATATTACGGCAGAGGCGAGCATATGGCAGATGCTGACTTCGTTCAGGCATCTCGGCACGGAGAAGCACAGCGGCGTATAATCCGCGTTGCCGCCGAGCATCCTTGTAAATGGAAGAATCGTGTCGTTGTCCGCGTCCGCCTTGCATTGGAGACCGCGTATCGCCTCCATGCTCATCACATTCGGGAATGTACGGCGCAGCCCTGTCGGCTTCTGCGGGTTGTGGTATATGACCATGAGCCTGTGCTCTGCCGCCTCGCGCGCAAAGCGGCGGTAAAACTCGGTCATGAACTGCGTCTCGCTCTCTATGTGGTCGAGCTTTATGCCCTTTATCCCGAGCTTTTCGCACTTTTTGAAGAACCTGCGTCTGTATGGGGTGAACCAAACCTTGTCCATGGCGGACTGCCATAGCCATATCCCGACCGAGCGCTTTTCTGCGTCGTCAACGAGCTCTTTAACCTTTTTGAACGCGCCGCGTTCCGTCTTTGCCCAGTCGCGCCAGCCGTTGTCCGCGAGGTTGTATTTATATCCCGCCTCCTGCGCGAGGGCGCTGAATCCCATTATCTTTTCAAAGCGGCGGCTGTGCTCTTCGTCTATAAAATACGACCACGCGCTCTTGCCCGGGCGTATCCAGTCGACGTTTTCGTATACTTTGTCGCTCACGGGCGCGGCGGCATGGGTTATAACGCGGCAGTGTACGAGTTCCTCGAGCGAACGGCACACGGTGACTATGCGCCACGGGGTTTTCTCGCCTTTTATAAAGAACTTGTCCGTGTCCCATAGCTCAGTTTTGAATCTGCCCGCGCCGAGCGAGCGCAGAGCCATGCCGGGGTAGTTCTCAATATCCGATTCGGTTATCATTATATATATGCTTTTCCCGGGAAACTCGAACGCAGTCATGCATGAGAAAACTTCGCTTTGCGAAAGCTCCGATGTCTTTTGCGTCAGCGTCTTGCCCTGCATCTTTTTGAGGTCGGTCTGATATCTGCAAACGGTGTCGCCGGGCACATTGAACCGGGTCAGCTCGTCGGTGATAAGTAACCTCGTCTCTTCACCGAACAGCAGACGGAATCCGAATCCGTCGTTCCATATGCGCACCTCGAGCGAGTATATAATTTTTCCCGCACGCACGGGGATAATATAATTCATGTGCCTGTCGGTAATATCCGCCTCGGTGTCGAGGTCGCGGTAAGTCTCTTCGCAGGACTCGATTTTCGGCTCGCCGAGGGTGACATTTTCGCCGATATTTTTGCCGCCCTGAATGAGCAGACCTATCTCCGACGGCTCGATTACGGTAATTCCGCCGACCGCCGCCGAATATGTAAGTCTGCCGCCCGAGACAGTTACTTCGAGCGCACCGTCGGGGCTTTTGAGAATATATTTTTCTGTTCCCGGTGTGAATTTTGAATCGCCGCTCGATTTCTTCCCAAACAGCGAATATGCCGCAAAACGGGCGCGCGCTCCTATTCCGAGCAGCCGCCGCCCTGTCTCTCTCATCATGCCGATCCCTCCGTTACTTTGCATATTATAATATATTTTATTCTGCAACACAAGTTGATATTTGACCTCGGATATGATATAATCCGATTAACTTGAGTATAAGGAGAAGTTCTATGAACAGTAAAGTAGTTATCACCACGGACAGCCCTGCGGATCTGAGCGCAGAACTTGAAACAAGATATGATATACATGTCCTGCCGCTGTATGTTAATCTCGGAGATAAGTCATACCGCGACGGAATCGATATAACGACTCCCGATATTTTCAGGCACTACGACGAGACGGGCGAGCTGCCCTCGACTTCGGCTATTCCGATAGGCGACTACGAGTCCTTCTTCAAGTCATTTGTCGATGCGGGCAAAGAGGTCGTTCACTTCTCGCTGAGCTCCGGCATATCCTCGACCCATCAGAACGCTATGATTGCCGCCGAGGGTATGGAAGGCGTGCATATTATAGATTCTCTGCATCTGAGCTCCGGTATCGCGCTCCAGGTCATAAAAGCCTGCGAGATGCGCGACGAGGGCAAGAGCGCGGATGAAATTGCCGCAGCCGCAGTCGATTTCAACAAAAAGACCTGCACGAGCTTCGTGCTTGAAAAGCTCGAATATATGAAGAAGGGCGGCCGCTGCTCGACCGTCGCCGCGCTTGGCGCGAATCTGCTCTCCATCCGTCCCTGCATCGAGATGAGCGAGGGCAAGCTCGGCGTTGCGAGAAAATACCGCGGCAAGATACTCGATGTCAAGAAAAAATATATCGAGGATGAACTCAGTGCCCATAAGGACGACGCCGATCTCTCGCGTATCTTCATCACCTCGTCGAGCATCAGTGACGCGGACGAAAAGGAGCTTATCGACAAGATCCTGAGCATTCTTCCGTTTAAAGAAGTGCTCCGCGGACGCGCCGGATGCACCATCGCGAGCCACTGCGGACCGGGATGCACGGGGATCCTTTTCATGACGAAATAAGAGACGAAGAGCCGCCGCCTGTCTGAATTTCAAACGGGTCGGCGGCGTTTTTGATACGGAGAACAAAATGATAAAAAACATAATTCTCGATATGGGCAACGTGCTCATAGAATACGATGTCAACCGCCCGCTTGACGCGCTCTGCCCGGATGAAGAGTCGAAGAAAATTATCCGCCGCGAGCTGTTCGAGAGCGAAGACTGGCTCGAGGGCGACAGGGGAAATATAACCGATGCCGAGATGCTCGCCGCGGCGAAAGCGCGTGTGCCGGAAAAATATCACGCCGCACTCGAAGAGTGCGAGCGGCATTGGCCGGATTTCCTCAACAGAATTGACGGCGCGCCGGAGTTCTGCCGCGCAATGCGGGAGAGCGGGAAGAATATATATGTCCTTTCAAACGCGAGCGGGCGTTTCTATGAATATTTCCCGCGCTTCTATGATATGAACTTTTTTGACGGCGTGGTGGTCTCGTGCGATTTGCATATCATAAAGCCGGAGAGCGGGATATATGAATATATCCTCGGCAAATACGGGCTCAGAGCCGACGAGTGCCTGTTCATAGACGACCGCGAAGAGAACGTGCGCGGGGCGGAAAAGGTCGGTATGAACGCGGTGAAATTCGAGAACAACTACGATGAAATAACGGAGAAGTACGGGCTCTTGTCCGGGGATAAATGAGGAATACGGAGTGGTGCGCTCTGAAAATACAGGAGGAAGGCAATGAATAAAAAGAAAATTCTGACAGCGGGCATTGCGCTCGCGGCGGTCGCCGTGATGCTCGGATGCGCTGTCGGCGGAAACGGAGATGACGGCTTGTCTGATTTTGACACATCTGTGCCGACTCTCGGCGAAAACGGTTGGTACAAAGTATTCGAGGACGATTTCAACGGCGACGGACTCAATCAGGATATAGACTTCGGCGAGCGATACAGCGGCTCAAAGGAGATCTGGACTACTTCTCCCCATGCCATACGCTGGGAGTCGAACAAGAGCAAGCATCCTGAATATGCCTGCTGGTGGTGCCCGGAGATGGTCGAGGTCAAAGACTCGAATCTGATAGTCCATTCCGAGTATCAGGATGACCATGTCTGCTCGGGCAGCTGCCCGAAGGCTGGCAGATTCACCGGCGGAATCGAGACGCGCAGAATAATCGGCGACAACAACAATAACAAGGGCACGAACGACGAACTGCTGTTCTCGCAGGCTTTCGGCTATTTCGAGGTCAGGGCAAAGTTCCCGAATGCAAACGGACTCTGGTCGGCATTCTGGCTCCAGTCCCCGAACATGAGAAAAATATCGAACGCGGGACTCGACGGCACGGAGATAGACGTGTTCGAGAGCGCGTTCCGCAGGAACCGCAAGAGCCGCATGGGTCACGCCCTCATCTGGAACGGCTACGGCAAGTATT
Organism: Ruminococcaceae bacterium UBA6855; assembly: GCA_002451755.1. Classification (GTDB taxonomy): domain Bacteria; phylum Bacillota; class Clostridia; order Oscillospirales; family Acutalibacteraceae; genus CAG-177. The sequence goes on along the minus strand of DKDF01000019.1, from coordinate 10,768 downwards.
CCGATTCCGACACGAAGATAACCGAGCTCAAGCAGGATCTCTATGACGGCTATCACACATACGCGCTCAAGTGGACGCCCGAATACTATGTTTTCTACATAGACGGCGAGCCGACATGGGCTTCGATGGGCGGCGGCGTGTCGAAAGTGCGCGAATTTTTACGCCTTACTGTAGAAATCGACGCAGGCGACGGCTGGGGACCGCACGGACAGAAGATAGGTCAGTTCAGCCACAAATCCTCGAGCGAGTTCATGGTCGACTATGTCAAGGTCTGGCAGAACGAGAACTATGAAAAATATATCCTCGACGATGATGTATTCCCCGGCGAGCTTGACCCGGCGAATTAAATAATAAAAGGACTGCCGTATTTGCGGCAGTCCTTTTTGCAGTTACTTCTTCTTTTTTACTTTCGTCTTTCGCTTGTATTTTGCAAGGCAGACTATACTTGCGATGACAAGCCCGATGCCGATGGCGAGCACCCAGTGCAGATAGTATGTGTTAAGGAACGGAATAAAAGAATATACCGGCACACGCGTTGTTGCCATGCGGTGCTCGTCTGATATCTGCGTCGTCCCGTCGGGAAGCATCTCCATCATCGGACCGTGGTCGTAGGTCACCTTCTGATAAGACTCAATGACCTGTGACAGAGTCAGCAGCACGCCGATTATGATAACTCCGAGCACGAGCGTGACTATTCCAGCGATGAGCAGCTGGCGGCTCTGCTCCGCCTTTCTGACATTTGCGGCGGTGCGGGCGACCGCGGGGATGTCCTCGTCGCAGTCGAGGTTGTCTTTTATAAGATAGTCGGTTGTGACGCCGAAAAGCTCGCTTAGCTGAACTATGTTGTCCGTGTCCGGAACAGCAGTGCCGAGCTCCCATTTTGATACCGCCTGCCTCGAGACGGCTATCCTGCTTGCAAGCTCCTCCTGTGACCAGCCGCGTTCTTTTCTGAGTTTTTGCAGTTTTTCGGGGAAGTTCATGTTGCTGTACTCCTTTTTGATTACTTGCTGATTGACTCTTCGTATTTAAGTTCACTTGTATTATATTGAAAAATTTCTATTTTTTCAAGCTTGTATGATTTGTCTATATCTCCGGGGACATCGTCCGCAGCCCATTTACACAATTCTTCAGGATCGTCTATAACACGAACCGGCGAAGTGTCTTTTGACTCAATTGAATGAATTGTTTTGCTGTTTTCTGTTGGAATAATATCGCTTTTAATGATGTTTCCATCGGCGCTTTCATTGATCACAAAGGCTGCCATACCGGAAGCGACCATCGTTGCTGCAAGAATGCAACATATTAAAACTTTCATTTTATTTTTTATATTTGTCAAAGCTCATCAACTCCTTGCTTTTAATTATTGTGTTTTCTGCGTAATAAAAAGGGCGTCGGTGTCTGTATCGAAAACAATATACAAAGCGTTTTCATACAGTTCCATCTGTTTCCAGATATAGTTGTCATTCCAATTGGGAAGATTTCCATCTGAAAGCTTCAACCCTGAAATGTTTTCTTGAAAATGTTCTTCAAACGCAGGAGACTTTTTTGATGAAAAATCATTGAAAAACTCGCTTTGCTCTTTAACTTCAAATACAGTGTAACGAACACCGTCATTATGTGAGCTGTTTCCATCCTTTATATCAAACTTTACTTTCATCTTGTCAGGAAGTTCAATATTCCAGTTTTGCTCATAAATTCTTTTTGCCGAGTAATATAAATTTCCAGCAACATAAAGTCCAATTGGAATGGCAATTGCTAAGACGAGGACGAGAGCGATAATGTACTTTTTCTTTTTAGTGATAATAATTCTCCTTTCTTTGATTGTCTGTAGTACGATGTTTTGTAGGTTGAGTAGCTGCATAAGCAATCAGGTGCAGTCAACGGCATTGGCACATTTTGAAAAATGTAACATGAATTGGAGCTTTCGATTGTTGCGCTACAATAATTATTATACATAAAGCAAAATCCCAGTCAACATATCAGAGCTTGCAATCTGTCAACCGGAGCTTACATTGCATATTTGCCCGGTTGCGGCGGGGGAAATAAAAAATTTTATTTTATATCCCTTTATCTTGTCTGCATTTTGACTAAAATATCCATATATAGAGTGCCGATTTTCATCACGCAAGTTTTTGAAAAAATATTGCGAAAACCCTTGCAATACAAGGATTTGTGTGGTATCATTATCAGGCATGATTGTGGGAAGTGGGGCAAGTATGCCCGAAACACAATCTGCTGATATGCGATGATGCAGAAGGTGGCCGTCCTTTGAGACGGGGAATTTCTGCGGAGTATGTCCGATTTTAAAACCGGGCGAAACAGGTCTGACTGCCGCACGGGGTGCGTTTCCCTCGCACCTTCGCTTGAGGCAGCAGTAATTGCATCTGCTTTCTTCACACCCGGAAATATCGTTTTCCGGTTTTTAAAAAGGAGAACGAGGAAACACCCGGAGGCGTTGAAAGAAAAGAAGCAATGCCCGCCAATCATTAAGGAGGCGCAAACAATGGCAGCAAAGGGAAAAATCAGAATCAGACTCAAGGGCTATGACCACAACCTCGTCGACAAGGCGGCGGAGAAGATCGTAGAGACCGCAAAGAGAACCGATGCTCAGGTCTCAGGTCCCGTACCGCTCCCGACAGAGAAGGAAGTCGTTACCGTCCTTCGCGCAGTCCACAAGTACAAGGACTCCCGCGAGCAGTTTGAGCAGCGTACACACAAAAGGCTCATAGACATCATCAGACCTTCAGCAAAGACTGTTGAAGCTCTTACCGGTCTTGAGCTTCCCGCAGGCGTGGATATAGAGATCAAACTCTAATACATTATATATATGCGTGAGAGCGCAGATATGATGTACGCCGCAGGTCAAGTTGGCGAGAGCCAACCAATAACCTAAAGGAGGAGAAAGGAACTATGCAAAAAGCACTCATCGGAAAGAAGATCGGCATGACTCAGATCTTCGATGCAAACGGAAACGTTGTTCCCGTAACAGTCGTCGAGGCAGGCCCCTGCTCTGTCGTTATGAAGAAGACTGTTGAAAACGACGGATACGAAGCTGTTCAGCTCGGCTTCGGCGACGTCAAAGTTCAGAGAGTCAACAAGCCCATGAAGGGTCACTTCGACAAGGCGGGCACAGCCCCCAAGAAGTCCCTCAGAGAGTTCAGACTTGACGATCAGTCGAGCCTCAACGTGGGCGATATCCTCAAGGCCGACGTTTTCGCTGTTGGCGATCACGTTGACGTTGTCGGTACAAGCAAAGGTAAGGGCACCGCAGGCGCCATCAAGAGATGGAACTTCTCCAGACTCAAGATGACTCACGGTACCGGACCCAACGCAAGACACGCCGGTTCTCTCGGCGCGTGCAGCGATCCCTCGAGAGTTTACAAGGGAAAGAAGCTCGCAGGTCACCTCGGCCACGAGAGAGTTACTATCCAGAATCTTGACATTGTCAAGGTCGACGCTGAGAACAACCTTATCGCTATCAAGGGCGGCATCCCCGGCCCCAAGGGCGGCATCGTTCTCATCAGAGACAGCGTTAAGAATGTGTAAGAAAGGAGTAGAGTTTAATGCCTAATTATTCAGTTTTTGACAAGACCGGCAAGAAGGTATCGGACATTGCCCTTTCGGACGCGATCTTCGCAATCACCCCGAACGCTTCGGCAATGCACCTCTGCGTGGTAGCATATTTGGCAAACCAGCGCCAGGGCACTCAGTCTACCCTTACACGCGCTGAAGTCAGAGGCGGCGGCAAGAAGCCCTGGAGACAGAAGGGTTCAGGCCGCGCAAGACAGGGCTCCATCAGAAGCCCGCAGTGGACCCACGGCGGTATCGCACTCGGCCCCAAGCCCCGTGAGTACGGCAAGACAGTCAACAAGAAGGTCAGAAGACTCGCTATGAAGTCTGCTCTTTCCTCCAAGGTCGCAGCTGAGGAGCTTATCGTCCTCGACAGCCTTGAGATGAACGAGATCAAGACCAAGGAAGTTGTCAGCGTTCTCAAGGCTCTTGAGACCGGTAAGAAGGTTCTCATCGTCCTTCCCGAGAAGAACGAGACCGTCTACAGAAGCGCTCGCAACATCAAGGGCGTCAAGACCACTCTTGTCAGCACACTCAATGTTTACGATATCCTCAACTGCGATTCTCTCGTAGTGCTCAAGGATGCCGTATCGAAGATTGAGGAGGTATACGCATGAGCAAGATAGCACAGGACATCATCCTTCGTCCTATCATCACCGAGGAGAGCATGCTCGGTACAGCGGACAAGAAGTACACCTTCTCCGTTGCCAAGGACGCAAACAAGATAGAGATCGCCAAGGCGGTTGAAGAGCTCTTCAAGGTCGAAGTCAAGAGCGTCAACACCGTTAACTGCCGCGGCAAGAAGCGCCGCTACGGCCGTTTCGAGGGATACACTTCCTCGTGGAAAAAGGCTATAGTGACCCTTACGGAGAACTCCAAGACCATCGAGTTCTTCGACGGCATGATGTAATAATCAACCAATAATCCGGCGGTAAAGTATGGAGGGTCGACACCTCCGCAAAGCCGCTATGAGGAGAGTGAAACCAAATGTCGATCAGAGTTTACAAGCCGACAACAAACGGTCGCCGTAACATGTCGGTCACAGATTACTCCGGGCTGTCAAAGGTTGCTCCCGAGAGAAGCCTTCTTGCTCCTCTCTCCAAGAACTCCGGACGCAACAGCTACGGCAGAATCACCGTTCGCCATCGCGGCGGCGGAAACCGCAGAAAGTATCGTATAATCGACTTCAAGCGCGATAAGTTCGATGTTTCTGCAACTGTTAAAACACTTGAGTACGATCCCAACCGTTCAGCTCATATAGCTCTGCTTGAGTATGCCGACGGCGAGAAGAGATATATCCTCGCTCCCGCAGGCCTCGCAGTGGGCGACACGGTTGTCGCAGGTTCCGATGCCGATATCAAGGTCGGCAACGCACTTCCCCTGACCAACATCCCCACCGGTACTTTCGTTCACAATGTTGAGCTTTATCCCGGCAGAGGCGGTCAGCTGGCAAGAGCGGCGGGCAACTCCGCACAGCTCATGGCTAAGGAAGGCGCATACGCCCTTCTTCGTCTGCCCTCGGGCGAGCTGAGAAACGTTCCCGCTTCCTGCATGGCAACAGTCGGTCAGGTCGGCAACGTTGACCACGAGAATGTCAAGATCGGTAAGGCAGGCCGCAGCCGTCACCTCGGCTGGAGACCCACCGTCCGCGGCTCCGTCATGAACCCGAACGACCACCCGCACGGCGGCGGTGAGGGCAAGAGCCCGATCGGTAGACCCGGTCCCTGCACTCCGTGGGGCAAGCCCGCACTCGGCTATAAGACGAGAAACACCAAGAAGGCCTCCGATAAGCTTATCGTGAAGCGCCGCAACGGCAAGTAAGTCGAGAAAGGAGCAGAAATAATGGGCAGAAGCGTTAAAAAAGGACCTTTCGTGCAGCCTAAACTGCTCGAGAGAGTCGTGGAGATGAACAAGTCCGGCAACAAGCAGGTTCTCAAGACCTGGAGCCGCAGCTCCACAATCTTTCCCGAATTTGTCGGCCACACCTTCGCTGTTCATGACGGACGCAAGCATGTCCCCGTGTATGTAACAGAGGATATGGTTGGACATAAACTCGGTGAATTCGCACCGACCAGAACTTTCAAGGGTCATGCGGGTTCCAAAACAACAAATAACGGTAAATAATCAGTCGAAAGGAGTGTGTAACAATGCAGGATAATACAATGCCTCAGGCAGTGGCTAAGGCAAACTATGTGCGCATTGCTCCCCGCAAGGTTCAGATAGTTCTCGACCTTATCCGCAATCAGCCGGCAGACAAAGCGCTGGCAATTCTCAAACACACGCCCAAGGCTGCGTGTGAACCGCTTCTTAAACTTTTGAAGTCCGCTATAGCGAACGCTGAGAACAAGAATATGGACACTTCCAATCTTTACATCAGCGAGTGCACTGTAGGTCAGGGACCGACCCTCAAGAGAATAAGAGCGAGAGCTCAGGGCAGAGCGTTCAGAATCAACAAGAAGACGTCGCACATCACCCTGGTGCTCAAGGAAGCGGAATAAGCGAGGAGGAGGTTAAACAATGGGACAGAAAATTAATCCCACCGGTCTTAGAATCGGTGTAATTAAAGACTGGGAGTCACGCTGGTACGCAGATCCCAAGGATTTCGGCGATACCCTCGTTGAAGATCACAAGCTGCGTGAATTCCTCCTTGAGCTCCTTGCTCCGGCAGGCGTGCCCAAGATCGAGATCGAGCGCAATTCCAAGAGAGTCAACATCAACATTTTCTGCGCAAAGCCCGGCATGGTTATAGGCAAGGGCGGCGCTGAGATAGAGAAGCTCAAGAAGCTCTGCGAGAGCAAGCTCGGCGGCAAAGAGGTTTCGCTCAACATCGTTGAAGTTAAGCAGCCCGACCTTGACGCTCAGCTCGTCGCTGAGAACATCGCTTCTCAGCTTGAAAGAAGAGTTTCCTTCCGCCGTGCTCTCAAGCAGTCCATCGGACGCACCATGAGACTTGGCGCAAGAGGTATAAAGACTCAGGTTTCCGGTCGCCTCGGCGGTGCGGAAATAGCACGTACAGAGCAGTATCATGAGGGTACTATCCCGCTGCAGACCATCAGAGCCGACATCGACTATGGCTTCGCTGAGGCCAAGACCACTTACGGCCGCATCGGTGTCAAGGTCTGGATCTACAAGGGTGAGGTTCTTCATGACAACCGCAGCAGCAATAACAGAAGAAGATCATCACGCAAGGAAGGGGGAGCTCGCTAATGCTGTTACCCAAGAGAGTTAAGCACCGCAGGGTACAGAGAGGCAGAATGACCGGTAAGGCCATGAGAGGCAACAAGGTCTCTTACGGCGATTTCGGTCTCGTAGCTCTCGAGCCCGCCTGGATCACCGCTAACCAGATCGAGGCAGCCCGTATCGCAATGACCCGTTACATCAAGCGTGGCGGTCAGGTCTGGATAAAGATTTTCCCCGACAAGCCGGTAACCAAGAAGCCTGCTGAAACCCGCATGGGTTCCGGTAAAGGTGCTCCCGAGTATTGGGTTGCCGTTGTTAAGCCCGGCAGAGTCATGTTTGAGATCGCCGGCGTTGATAAGGAGCTCGCAGAAGAGGCTATGCGTCTTGCTGCTCACAAGCTCCCCATCAAGTGCAAATTTGTAACTAAGGAAGAAACGGGTGGTGAACAGGAATGAAAGCCAGTGAAATAAGAAAACTTTCCGCCAAAGAGCTGGATGCTAAGCTGCTTGAGTTAAAGGATGAGCTTTTCAAACTGCGCTTCCAGCAGGCTGTTAACCAGCTCGACAACCCGATGCGAATCAGTGCCGTCAAGAAGGACATAGCGCGCATTAAGACAGTTCAGCGCGATATCGAGCTTCACGGCGCCAATTCGTGATGAAAGGGAGGTCAACACTTATGGAAAGAAACCTCAGAAAAACTCGCGTTGGCATTGTGACCAGCGATAAGATGGATAAGACTGTTGTCGTCTCCATCAAGGATAGGGTAAAGCATCCGCTTTACAAGAAGATCGTTAACCGCACCATCAAGCTCAAGGCTCATGATGAGAACAACACCTGCGGAATCGGCGACCGTGTCCTCGTCATGGAGACCCGCCCGATGTCCAAGGACAAGAGATGGCGCGTAGTTGAGATCATCGAGAAGGCTAAATAATTTTTTGGTAACAGTAAGGAGGCAGACACTGTGATACAGCAACAGAGTTACCTCAAGGTTGCCGACAACACCGGCGCGAAGGAGATCATGTGCATTCGCGTTCTCGGAGGTTCCGGCAGGAGGTATGCCAATATCGGCGACGTCATAGTTGCTTCGGTTAAAAAAGCAGCACCCGGCGGCGTAGTTAAAAAAGGCGAGGTCGTTAAGGCAGTCGTAGTTCGTACTGCAAAAGGAGTTCGCCGTGATGACGGCACCTACATTCGCTTCGATGAGAATGCAGCTGTTATCATCAAAGAAGACAAAAATCCCAAAGGCACTCGTATCTTTGGACCGGTAGCGAGAGAGCTGCGTGAGAAAGATTATCTCAAGATTCTCTCTCTGGCTCCCGAAGTGCTTTAAGGCGGAGGTGCAACGATGAGTAATAAGGTTCATGTTAAGACCGGTGACGAGGTTGTCGTCATCAACGGCAAGTACCGCGGCAAGAGAGGCAAGGTCCTCCAGGTCAGCCCTTCCGAGGGTAAGGTTATTGTCGAGGGCGTGAATATCGTCACGAAGCACGTTAAGCCCCGCAAGATGGGTGAGGCCGGCGGCCTCATCAAGGCTGAAAGCGCCCTTTATGCAGATAAGGTTCAGCTCGTTTGCCCCAAGTGCGGCAGACCCACCAGAACCGGCAGCAAGATCAACGCAAAAGGCAAGAAAGTCCGCACATGCAAGAAGAGCGACTGCCTTGCAGAATTCGAATAAGGGAGGAGCATGACAATGGCAGCAAGGTTAAAAGAAACCTATATAAACGAAGTTGCACCTGCTCTTATGAAGAAGTTCGAGTATAAGAGCGTCATGCAGATCCCGAAGCTTGACAAGATTGTGGTCAACATCGCTTGCGGCGAGGCAAGAGAGAACTCCAAGGTTCTCGATTCCGTCGTCTCCGACCTCATGCAGATCACCGGTCAGAGACCCGTGATGTGCAGAGCGAAGAAGTCGATCGCTAACTTCAAGCTCCGTGAAGGCATGGTTATCGGTGCCAAGGTTACCCTCAGGGGAGACAGAATGTATGAGTTCCTTGACAGGTTCTTCAATCTCGCTCTTCCCCGCGTCAGAGACTTCAGAGGTATCAACCCGAACTCTTTCGACGGCAGAGGCAACTATTCTCTGGGTATCAAGGAACAGCTGATATTCCCCGAGATCGAGTACGACAAGATTGACAAGGTCAGAGGCATGGATATTTGCTTTGTCACGACAGCTAATACTGATGAAGAGGCACGCGAGCTGCTCACTCTCATGGGCGCTCCGTTCGCAAAATAAGGAGGAATTACGGTGGCCAAAACATCCATGAAGGTTAAGCAGGCTAGACCCGCTAAGTATTCTTCAAGGGCTTACAACAGATGTAAGATCTGCGGCAGACCGCACGCCTATCTTCGCAAATACGGAGTATGCCGCATCTGCTTCAGAGAGCTGGCTCATGCCGGTCAGATCCCCGGCGTCAAGAAGGCCAGCTGGTAAAAGAGCAATTGCAAAAGGAGGTTCAACAGTATGCAAATTACTGATTCCATCGCCGATATGCTCACAAGAATCCGCAATGCGAATTCCGCAAAGCATGATACGGTGAAGATTCCCGCATCCAATATGAAGAAGGCGATTGCTCAAATTCTTCTTGATGAGGGTTACATCAAGGGATTCAAGGTTGAGGACGACGGCAAGCAGGGCGTCATCGAGATCGCTCTCAAGTACGGCCCCAACAAGTCACAGGTTATAACCGGTCTGCGCAGAGTTTCAAAGCCCGGTCTGCGTATATATACCAACTGCGAGGATATGCCCAGAGTCATGAAGGGTCTCGGCATCGCTATCCTCTCAACAAGCAAGGGCATTATGACGGACAAGGATGCACGCAAAGCCAATGTCGGCGGCGAAGTCCTTGCATTTATCTGGTAAGGAGGTGCTGTAAATGTCACGCATAGGAAACAAACCCATCGCAATCCCCGCAGGGGTTACTGTGCAGGTGGACGGCAGCACTGTCACCGTTAAGGGTGCCAAAGGCGAGCTTACCAGAACCGTGCACAGCAATATGGCTGTCGAAGTCGATGGCGCGACCGTTCACGTCAAGCGCCCCGACGACACCAAGCTCAACAAGTCCCTTCACGGTCTTACCCGCACACTCGTCGCCAACATGGTGACCGGCGTCAGCGAGGGCTACAAGAAGGAGCTTGAAATCAACGGCGTAGGTTACCGTGCCGCTAAAGAGGGCAAGGAGCTTGTTCTCAATATCGGTTTCTCGCATCAGGTCAGAGTGGCCGAGATCGACGGTATCACCATCGAGGTTCCCGCGCCCAACAAGATCGTTATCTCCGGTCCCGACAAGCAGAAGGTCGGCCAGTTTGCAGCGGAAGTTCGCGAGAAGCGTCCCCCCGAGCCGTACAAGGGCAAGGGCATCAAGTATGTTGATGAGCATATCCGCCGCAAGGAAGGCAAGGCCGGCAAGGGCGGTAAGTAAGTTTAGGTTAAGGAGTGAAAAGTTATGGTTAACAGACCGGACAGCAAGAAAGCAAGACAGAAGCGCCACACCAGAGTGCGTGCTAAGATCTCCGGAACTGCAGAATGCCCCCGCCTTAATGTATTCCGCTCCCTGCAGCACATCTATGCTCAGATCATAGACGATGTTTCAGGCAAGACCCTTGTTTCAGCCTCTACTGTTGAGAAGGATTTTGAGGATTACGGCGGAAATAAATCCGCAGCCCGCAAGGTGGGCATCACACTGGCAAAGAGAGCAGCCGAAAAGGGAATAACCGATGTTGTTTTCGACCGCGGCGGCTACGTTTATCACGGCCGTGTTCAGGAACTGGCCGAAGGCGCCCGTGAGGGCGGCCTCAACTTCTAAGGAAAGGGAGGATACTTTTGGCTAAGATTGATGCATCGGCATATGAACTCACTGAAAGAGTTGTCACTATCAACCGCGTATCGAAAACCGTTAAGGGCGGCCGTATATTCAAGTTCGCCGCTCTCGTAGTCGTCGGTGACGGCAACGGAATCGTCGGCTTCGGTCTCGGCAAGTCCGGCGAAGTTCCGGACGCCATCCGCAAGGGTATCGAAGATG
>DKDF01000079.1:2112-16799 GCA_002451755.1 Ruminococcaceae bacterium UBA6855 | reverse complement strand
CGCCGAGTCTGTGGTCGTTGCCTGCGGTTGCGACGGAGACGCGGAGCAGATCCTGATAGTCGTCAACGGCTTTGATGACCGCGCAGAGGAACAGCAGGAACTGTGCGTTCTCATAGGGGGTCTCGCCGGGGGTGAGGAGGTTGACTCCGGTATCCGTAGCCATGGACCAGTTGTTGTGCTTGCCCGAGCCGTTGACTCCGGCGAACGGCTTCTCGTGGAGCAGGCAGACAAGTCCGTGCTTCGCGGCGACTTTCTGCATTATTTCCATGGTCAGCTGGTTGTGGTCGGTGGCGATGTTCGTCGTGGTGTATATGGGTGCGAGCTCATGCTGAGACGGTGCGACTTCGTTGTGCTCGGTCTTTGCAAGAACGCCGAGCTTCCAGAGCTCTTCGTTGAGATCTGCCATATAAGCGGCGACTCTCGGCTTGATAACTCCGAAATAGTGGTCGTCCATCTCCTGACCCTTGGGCGCCTTTGCGCCGAAAAGAGTGCGTCCGCAGAAGACGAGGTCTTTGCGCTTCTCATAGAGAGCCTTGTCAACAAGGAAGTATTCCTGCTCGGGGCCGACGGAGGTGCGCACGCACTTTACATCGGTGTTGCCGAAAAGTCTGAGAATACGAAGAGCCTGCTTGTTGAGAGCCTGCATGGAACGGAGCAGGGGCGTTTTCTTGTCGAGCGCCTCGCCGCCGTAAGAGCAGAACGCCGTGGGAATGCAGAGGGTCTTGTCTTTTATAAATGCGTAGGAAGTGGGATCCCACGCGGTGTAGCCGCGGGCTTCAAAGGTTGCTCTGAGTCCGCCCGACGGGAAGGACGATGCGTCCGGCTCGCCTTTTATCAGTTCCTTGCCCGAGAACTCCATGATAACGCGTCCGTCGGATGCGGGGGTTATGAAGCTGTCGTGCTTCTCGGCGGTAATGCCGGTCAGGGGCTGGAACCAGTGGGTGAAATGGGTCGCGCCATGCTCAACGGCCCAGTCTTTCATAGCGGCGGCAACTGCGTTGGCGACGTCATTATTCAGGCTTGCTCCTTCGTCAATAGTCTTCTTGAGAGACTGGTAAACATCGGCGGAAAGCATTGCTTTCATCACTCTGTCGTCAAAAACGAGACTTCCGAAATAATCAGATACTGTGCTCATAAGTTAGCGCTCCTTTTTCATATTTTAAGGCGAAAATAAAAAATGGCGTCAATGAACCCGTTCGGTTCAAAGACGCCATTGCCTTTATGCGCTGAATTATACGCGCAGCAAAATCGTTTGTCAAGGCGTTTTCGGACAATTCTTTATTTTTGTGCAAATAGCCGCAATCGGGGCTTTTTAAAAAGCGATTTTATGAGCAAGATGCAACCGCTTTTTTGAGAAAATGCGGCGGAGTTGAACTCGAGCCGGAAAAATTTTTTCGGCTTCGTCCTTTTCTCTCAGCCGTTTCGGAAAATAAAGTGCGATACATATATAAAATATGCAATTGACACGGGTCTTTTAATATGATAAAATACGCCTCAAATGAGCAAAGGCGTTCATTCCCCGGGGGACAGTGCCCCCATCGGAGGACGCCTTTGCTTTTTGTTTTTTTTCGGAACCGAGTGTCCCGCATCTCGTCGGGCTTTGCGGGCAGTTGACCGCGTTGTCATATTTTTCGGTTCCAAAGCACTCGCTTTTAGTACAGAATACCGTAGAAGTCGGCAGGGAAGGTGTGTTATAATATGATATAATGAAAGTACGCGTGAAACCTTAACCGGAGAAGTATATAAAAAAGAAAAGATAAAATACGGAGGGATATTAATGACAAAGTACATCTTTGTGACCGGAGGCGTCGTATCCGGCCTCGGAAAGGGGATAACTGCGGCGTCGCTCGGACGAATACTCAAAGCGCGCGGACTCAAGGTAGCGGCGCAGAAGCTCGATCCTTATATCAACGTTGACCCGGGCACCATGAGCCCCTATCAGCACGGCGAAGTTTATGTCACGGAAGACGGCGCGGAGACCGACCTCGACCTCGGTCACTACGAGCGCTTCATCGACGAGGACCTCAACAAATACTCGAATCTCACCACCGGTAAAGTATACTGGAACGTGCTCAACAAAGAGCGCCGCGGCGAGTATCTCGGCTCGACCGTTCAGGTCATACCCCATATAACAAATGAAATAAAGGATTTCGTATACCGTGTCGGCAAGAAAACCGATGCCGATGTGGTCATCACTGAGATCGGCGGCACTATAGGTGACATTGAATCCCAGCCTTTCCTCGAAGCTGTAAGACAGATATCTCTTGAGGTAGGGCGTGAGAACAGCCTCTTCATCCATGTCACTCTGGTGCCGTTTTTGCGTGGATCGGACGAGCATAAGTCAAAGCCCACCCAGCACTCGGTCAAGGAGCTGCAGGGCATGGGCATCAACCCGAACATAATCGTCCTGCGCTGCGACGAGCCGCTTGAGGAGTCTATCTTCAAGAAGATATCGCTCTTCTGCAACGTCAAGCCCGACTGCGTTATCGAGAATATCACCCTGCCTTATCTCTACGAAGCTCCGCTGATGCTCGAGAAGTCGAACTTCTCGTCCGTCGTCTGCCGCGAGCTGAATATAGACGCTCCCGAGCCGGATCTCGACGAGTGGACGGAGCTTGTCCACCGCATCAAGAACCGCGAAAAGGAAGTCAAGATAGGTCTTGTCGGCAAATATGTCCAGCTCCATGACGCGTATCTGTCCGTTGCCGAGGCGCTTCGCCACGCAGGCTACACTCTCAACACCCACATCCGCATCGACTGGATCGATTCCGAGAATCTGACCGAGGCGAACTACGAGCAGGAGCTCTCGCACCTCGACGGAATAATCGTTCCCGGCGGCTTCGGCGGCAGAGGAATCGAGGGCATGATCCTCGCGGCGAAATACGCCAGAGAGAACCGCGTTCCCTATTTCGGAATCTGCCTCGGAATGCAGATTGCGGTTATCGAATATGCGCGCGATGTCGCGGGTATCAAAGACGCTCACTCCGGCGAGTTCGATGAGCTCTGCAAGAACAAGGTCATCGACTTCATGCCCGGTCAGAGCGACAATATCGACAAGGGCGGCACGCTGCGTCTGGGTGCATATCCCTGCGTCATCAAGCCCGGCACGACAATGGAGCGCTGCTACGGAAAGTCCGAAATTTCCGAGCGCCACCGCCACCGCTACGAGTTCAACAACGATTATCGTGATATACTTACTCAGAACGGACTCACCCTCTCGGGTCTTTCGCCCGACGGCAGACTCGTTGAAACGGTCGAGCTTTCCGACCGGCCGTTCTATGTCGGAGTGCAGTATCACCCCGAGTTTAAATCCCGTCCCAACAAGGCTCACCCGCTGTTCAAAGGCTTTATAGCCGCAGCGCTTGAAAAATCTGAGATCGGAGAATAAATACCTATGGCAAACTTGCATGAAGAGTGCGGCGTTTTCGGAGTCTATTCACCCAAGCCCGGCCCCGTGGCGGATCTCGCCTATTACGGTCTCTATGCCCTGCAGCACAGAGGACAGGAGAGCTGCGGCATAGTCGTCAACGACGACGGAGTGTTCGCTTCGCGCAAGGATATCGGACTTGTCAACGAAGTCTTCTCGCGCGACGACCTGATGAAGTTCCCGCAGGGCAGGATGGCTGTCGCCCACGCGCGCTACGGCACGACCGGCGGCAACAGCAGAGCGAACTGCCAGCCCATCGAGGTCAACCACCAGAAGGGCAAGATGGCTCTTGCCCACAACGGAAACCTCAGCAACGCCTATGAATTGCGCAGCGAGCTCGAGCTCGGCGGCGCTATCTTCCACACGACGAGCGACACCGAGATAATCGCCTATATCGTCACGCAGGCGCGCCTCAACAGTCCTTCGATAGAAAATGCGCTGAGCAGCGCGATGAACAGGCTCGAGGGCGCGTATTCCCTCGTGCTCATGTCTGCCGCAAAGCTGCTCGCGGCGCGCGACCCTTACGGATTCCGCCCGCTGTGCTACGGCAAGACGCTCGACGGCACATATGTCGTCGCGTCCGAGAGCTGCGCGCTCTCCGCCGTCGGCGCAAGATTCGAGCGCGATATACTCCCCGGCGAGATACTCGTCTTCGACGAAAACGGCGTGCGCTCGAACAGGGATCACTGCGGCGAAAAGCCGAGGCGCTCATGCATTTTTGAGTATATCTATTTTGCAAGACCCGATTCCGTCATTGACGGCGTGTCGGTTCACGCGGCGCGCAGGAATGCCGGCGCGATACTTTCAAAGACCCATCCGGTCGAAGCCGATGTCGTCATGGGCGTCCCGGATTCGGGAATCGACGCGGCTCTCGGCTATGCCGAGGCATCGGGAATACCCTACGGAATGGGCTTCATAAAAAACAAATATATCGGCAGAACTTTCATCTCTCCAGGTCAGGACAAGAGAATCGACCAGGTCAGAATAAAGCTCAGCGCGATAAGCGAATCCGTAAAGGATAAGAGGATAGTGCTTATAGACGACTCGATAGTGCGCGGCACGACGAGCCGCCAGATAGTCAATCTTCTGCGTGAAGCGGGGGCAAAAGAGGTGCATATGCGCATCTCCTCGCCGCCGTTCATGCATCCCTGCTACTACGGCACGGACGTTGACTCGCGCGAAAATCTTATCGCCTGCCACCACTCGGTGGAGGAGATTGCCGACATAATCGGCGCGGATTCCCTCGGATATCTGCCGGAGTCGGAGCTTGAGAATCTGATAGGCAGCAAGAACTTCTGCAGCGCGTGCTTCAACGGAGTCTATCCGACCCCTATCCCGGATGTTATCACCAAAGACCGCTTTGAGGGGAAACTCTCCGAGCGGAGCAAATAAATAAAAATACGAAAAGCGAAAGGAAACTGCGGTATGGAAAAGTTGTATGAAGGCAAGAGCAAGGTCGTTTACAGTTCGGAGGAGCCCGGTACCTGCATCATCAAGTACAAGGACACCGCCACTGCCGGCAACGGCGTCAAGAAAGAGGATCTGCCCGGAAAAGGAAAACTCAATGCGGCGATCTCCAACATCATCTTTGATTACCTCATGAAGAACGGAGTCAAGACCCATCTTCTCAAGGTCATCGACGAGACCACCGTCCTCGCGAAGAAGGCTGAGATCGTCATGGTCGAGGTCATAGTCAGAAATATCGCAGCAGGAAGCTTTTCAAAAAAATACGGCGTGCCGGAGGGCTCTCCCCTGAAGAACACGGTCGTTGAGTTCAGCTACAAGAGCGACGAGCTCGGCGATCCGATGATAAACGACAGCCAGATAACCGCCATCGGTCTCGCCACGCAGGAGGAGCTCGACGAGCTCAGAGCCATGTCCAAGCGCATAAACGAGCTGATGACCGAGCTGTTCGCAAAGGGCGGCGTGCGCCTTGTCGATTTCAAGCTCGAGTTCGGACGCACCGACGACGGACTTGTTCTGTGCGATGAGATATCCCCCGATTCCTGCCGCCTGTGGGATATGGAGACCGACAAGAAGCTCGATAAGGACAGATTCCGCCGCGACCTCGGCGATGTTCTCGGCGGCTACAGAGATGTCCTCGCGAGACTTCAGAGCTCGATCTGATAAATTCAAGGAGTGTATTTTTAAATGAGACTCATAGACCGCAAGATCGTCCTTGAGGACGGCAGCGAGTACTACGGATACGGCTTCGGCAGCTATACCGACAGGGTGTGCGAGATAGTTTTCAACACCTCGATGGTCGGCTATCAGGAGATAGTCTCCGACCCGTCGTATACCGATCAGATGGTCGTTATGACATATCCGCTCATAGGCAACTACGGCATAACCGACGACGATTTCGAGTGCAAAAACCCGAGCATCGGCGGTCTTATCGTGTATGACTACAACGATATGCCCTCGAACTTCAGATACACAAAGACGCTCTCGGAGCTGCTCGAGGAGAACGGTGTCCCCGGTATCTCCGGCGTTGACACGAGAAAGCTTACCCGCAGCATACGCGATTTGGGCTCGCGCCGCGTGCTCATAACCTCGCCCGATATCCCGGCTGAGGTTGCGGTGGAGATAATCAAAAATACCCCCGTCGCCCACGATGCGGTCAGCCGTGTCAGCTGCAAAAAGCGCTGGTATTCGCGCACGTCGAACCCGCAGTTCAATGTCGTTGCGATAGACTGCGGCATGAAGCTCAACATCGTGCGCAGCCTCAACAAGTTCGGCTGCAATGTCGTTGTCGTGCCCTACGACACGCCGGCTGATGAAATAGAATTCATGAAGCCCGACGGAGTGTTTCTCTCAAACGGTCCCGGTGACCCCGAGGATGTGACCCCGGTCATAAACACGGTCAGGGCGCTTCGCGGAAAATATCCGATTTTCGGCATCTGCCTCGGACATCAGATGATATCCCTCGCCTACGGCGCAAAGACATATAAGCTCAAGTTCGGTCACCGCGGCGGAAACCACCCGGTTATGAACCTCGACACCAATAAGATAGAGATAACCTCGCAGAACCACAGCTACGCTGTTGACCCGAAAACGGTCGAGGGCACCGATCTCGAAGTGACGCACATAAATCTTCTCGACAACACCGTCGAGGGAGTCAGATGCAGGAAAGACCTTGTGTTCAGCGTGCAGTATCACCCCGAGAGCGCGCCCGGTCCGCAGGACAGCAGCTATCTGTTCGGTCAGTTTATCGACTATATGAAGGAGGCGAAGGAGCGTGCCTAAGAGAACTGATATAAAAAAGGTGCTCGTTATCGGCTCGGGTCCTATAGTCATCGGTCAGGCTGCCGAATTCGACTATGCGGGAACTCAGGCGTGCCTCGCCCTGCGTGAGGAGGGCTACGAGGTCGTCCTCGCGAACTCGAACCCCGCAACGATAATGACCGATACAACTATAGCCGATAAGGTCTATATGGAGCCGCTGACGCTCGAATACCTCGCGCGTATCTGCCGCTATGAGCGCCCGGACGCGATAGTCCCCGGCATCGGCGGTCAGACAGGACTCAATCTTGCGATGCAGCTCGCGAAGAAAGGCGTTCTCAAGGAGTGCGAGATAGAGCTGCTCGGCACGGATGCCGAGAGCATCGAGCGCGCTGAGGACAGAGAGCTGTTCAAAGAGCTCTGCGAGAGCATCGGCGAGCCGATTGTCCCCTCGCAGATAACCTACAGCATCGAAGAGGGTCTTGAGGCGGCGGAGAAGATAGGCTATCCCGTTATCCTGCGCCCCGCTTTCACGCTTGGCGGAACGGGCGGCGGCTTTGCCTATGACCCCGACGAGATGCGCGACATGATGAAGAACGCGCTTGCGCTCTCGCCCGTGCATCAGGTGCTCGTCGAAAAGAGCATAAAGGGCTACAAAGAGATAGAATACGAAGTGATACGCGACGCGAACGACACCGCTATCACCGTTTGTAATATGGAAAACCTCGACCCAGTCGGTATACACACCGGCGACTCGATAGTCGTCGCGCCCAGCCAGACGCTGACGAACAAAGAATATCAGATGCTCAGGGACTCCGCGCTCAAAATTATCCGCGCCCTGGGAGTAAAGGGCGGCTGCAACGTTCAGTTTGCGCTCGATCCCCATTCGTTCCGCTACTATGTCATTGAGGTCAACCCCAGAGTTTCGCGCTCGTCCGCCCTCGCTTCAAAGGCGAGCGGATATCCGATAGCGCGCGTCTCGGCGAAGATAGCGGTCGGCATGGATCTGCACGAGATACAGCTTGCAAACCCCCCCGCCTGCTTCGAGCCCTCGCTCGACTATGTCGTGACCAAGATGCCGCGCTTCCCATTCGACAAGTTCCCCGCCGCGCACAACACGCTTTCGACCCAGATGAAGGCGACTGGCGAGGTCATGAGCGTCGGACGCACATTCGAAGAGAGCCTGCTCAAGGCTATACGCTCGCTCGAAGAGAGCAAGAACCACCTGCATATGGAGAAGTTCGACTCGGCGCATATGAGCGTTGACGAGCTGCTCGAATATATCAAAGAGGGCACGGACGACCGTCTCTATGCAATATCCCAGCTGATGTGGATGGGTGTTGACCCGTCGCTCATCTGCGATATAACGCATATAGATATGTTCTTCCTCGACAAGATAAAGAGGATAGTCGACTTCGAGAAGGAGATGGAAGCGAATCCCGGCTCCGACATTCTTCTGCGCGAGGCAAAGCGCCTCGGCTTCTCCGATTCGTATATCGCCGAGCTCTGGAAAGAGAGCGAGGACAGCATATATGAGCGCAGATGCAAAGAGGATATCTTCCCGACATACAAGATGATCGATACCTGCGCGAGCGAGTTCGACAGCTATGTGCCCTATTTCTACTCGACCTACGCGAGCGAGAACGAGTCCGTCGTGTCGGACAAAAAGAAGATAATAGTCTTAGGATCAGGTCCCATTCGTATCGGACAGGGCGTTGAGTTCGACTATTCTACCGTCCACGCCGTCCATGCCATTCAGCAGCTCGGCTATGAGGCGATAGTTATCAACAACAACCCCGAGACTGTTTCGACTGACTATACCACTGCCGACAAGCTCTATTTCGAGCCCCTGACGACAGAGGATGTCATGAATATAGTCCATCTTGAAAAGCCGGAGGGCGTTATAGTCACCCTCGGCGGTCAGACTGCCGTCAACCTCGCGGCTCCGCTTGCAAAGCGCGGAGTGAAGATAATCGGCACAGACTGCGACGCCATTGAGCGCGCCGAGAACAGAGACGCGTTCGACGCCGTTATAAAATCCCTCGGCATCCCGAACCCGAAAGGCGAGGCTGTTACGGATATCGAGACCGGTGCGGCTGTTGCCGCGCGCATAGGCTATCCTGTGCTTGTGCGCCCGAGCTTCGTGCTCGGCGGCAGAGCGATGGAGATAGTCGCAAACGAGACGATGCTCAGAAAATATCTTAAGAACGCCGTTGAGGTCGACGAGGATAAGCCCGTGCTCATAGATAAATATCTTATGGGCAAGGAAGTTGAGATAGACGCTATCTGCGACGGCAGCGAGGTGTTCATCCCCGGCATAATGGAGCTCGTCGAGCGCACCGGCGTCCACTCGGGCGACAGCACGAGCGTGTATCCGCCGTTTTCCATCTCGCAGAAGGTCAGAGACACGATAGCCGAATACACCACAAAGCTCGGACTCGGCATAGGCATAGTCGGTCTGTTCAATATACAATTTATAGTTGACAGCGACGAGAGCGTCTATGTTATCGAGGTCAACCCCCGCGCCTCGCGAAGCGTGCCTTTCCTTTCGAAGTCCACCGACTGCAACCTTGTCCGCATCGCGACAAAGGTCATGCTCGGTCAGAGCCTGCGCGACCAGGGCATAACCGATATGCGCCTGCCCGACGGCAAGCGCTGGTATGTCAAAGCCCCGGCGTTCTCGTTTGAGAAGCTGACCGGCATGGATGCGTATCTCTCGCCCGAGATGAAATCGACCGGCGAAGCGATAGGCTATGACAAGCGCCTGAACCGTGCGCTCTACAAGGCTCTCCAGGCGTCCGGAGTCAGGATGAAAGAATACGGTACGGTAATAGTCACCCTTGCAGATGAGGACAAAGAAGAGGCTCTGCCGCTCGTCAAGCGCTTCTATCACCTCGGCTTCAATATAGAGGCGACCGCCGGAACCGCGGCGTTCCTCAAAAAGCACGGCATACGCACCCGCGTGCGCGGCAAGCTCAGCGAGGGCAGCACCGAGATCCTCGATTCTATCCGCGCGGGCTATGTCAGCTATGTTATAAACACGCGCGCCATTCTCTCCGGCGTCCATTTTGAGGACGGCGTTGAGATCCGCCGCTGCGCCGTACAGAACGGCGTGACGATATTCACCTCCCTCGACACCGTGAAGATAGTCCTCGATGTTCTCGAAGAGATAACCCCCGAGATATCGACCATAAACGGCGACGGCGAGAACTGATTTCAACAACCCTTGTTATATTAAAAGACCTCCCAGAAGGGAGGTCTTTTGCTTTTGCTGTATCCGTAAGCTCATCGGTCGAGAGCACAATTTTTTAGCATATATTCATATAAATATTATGTTGACACTGATTATTTTGTATGATACACTGAAAAATATTAAGGACAAAGGAGAAAAAACAATGAGCTTTCTTAAAAAAATATCGTCCGCCGTCAACTCGCGGTACATAGCTTTTGTTGACTTCATGCTCAGCGTGAGCTCGCTCGTGTTCTTTTACGGCGGCGTTCAGTGGGAGAAGCAGTGGATGTCGGTCGCGGTTATCGCCGTCATATACACGGTTTCGGGAATCTGCCTTGCCGCAAATTTTGCGTATCTGCTGCTGCGAGCATTGAATGGCGAAAGCTACGGCGAGCTGAAATGCAGAAAAGTGCTTGATATAATACATTTTATAACCGGCTTTGCCGCGTTCGGAATCTGCGTTTATGCCATATGCATCCTCTTCGGAGTCGGCGGCGGCATAAGCAGCGAGGAGATACAGCGTGCGCTTGAGGCGGTGCGCCCGAATATCTTATATCTGTTCATAGGTCTCGCGGTCGGCATTCCGCTCATTTTTACCGTCGGCGCACGCAGCACTGTAAAGGCGCTCTGCCTTGCCGCGGTCAGCGGGGGAATAGTTATCGCCGTTGCCGCTGTGCTTATAAATCCTTCCGTCTCGATGACGACTCCGAATATGAAAGCCGAAAAAATCGACCTCTCTTCGAGGAAGCTTCTTTGGAGCGATGAATTTGACGGCAACAAGCTTGACGAGACAAAGTGGCGCGTGTTTGACGACAACGATCATACAACATTTTATACCAAGGATCAGGTCAGCGTCCGCGACGGCAATGCCTATCTTCGAACGGAATATAAAAAGGACGGCAAATACGGCGACGGCTTCTACGGCGCGTGGCTGAGCACGGAAAACAGCTTCAAAAACAACTACGGCTATTATGAGATACGCTGCATAATGCCGAAAGCCGAGGGACTGCACGCGGCTTTTTGGGCGTTTGCCGCTTCGAATCCGTATTCGGGCTACGGAAAGACGGGCGCCGAGATAGATATTTTTGAAAACGCCTATTACCGCGTCAGCGGCAACGACGAGAAATCCAACTGCAAATACACCGTCAATCTGCACACGGGCGACGAGAACGGAAATCTTATCTCAACGGGAATCCCCGCCATTACGACATATACAAAGACGGGCAAAAATATGTACGAGGACTTCCATACCTACGGACTCGAATGGACAAAAAATGCCTATATTTTCTATTATGACGGCGTCGAGGTCGGCAGAATAGACTTTTCAAAGGGCGCTGTGAACGGCATCGTCGGAACCTGCGAGACTCCGGAATTCCTGTATGTTTCGACTCATGTCGGCAGCCAGATAAGGGACGACGGAAGCGTGCGCGAGGAGTGGAACGGCAACGCGTTCAAGAACCCCGAGGGCACTTTCCCGCAGGACTTTATCGTTGACTATGTCCGCGTGTATGCCCCGGCAGAATAAGCTAATGACATAAAAATAAAAGCTGTGAATCTTTAAAATTCACAGCTTTTTGCTTTTTACGCCTTTCCTTTTTGCAGCAGCACTCTCAGCGGTCCCTCAAAGACGAGCTGGTTGATAAAAAACGCCTTTATGTCATTAGGGCTGCAAAACTTTTTTCTGCGCCCTGCGGAGAGCGAGGTCTGCTCTCTTATCGTGCGCGAGACGAAGCCGACGCAGGTGTCGCGCCCGCGCTGCTTCGGGATTATCCGCAGATAGAGCAGTGCGAGTCCGATGTAGCTGTACTTATATTCGTCTGCGTTCGAGGTCATGTGCTTTATGATGCACTCGACATTGCGAAGCTCTGCTTCTGTTACAGGCAGAGCGAACAGCGCGCAGGGGACATCCGTGCCTTTATAAGTCGGGTGGAGGTCGAAGTCCTCGGTCATGAATCCACGCTTGCCCGTGAAGCTGAAAAATTTCGGGTAGTGTTCATCCGTGCTTATCGACATGTGGGAGTATTCCCAAAGCCCTATTCTTTTTATAGTCCGCGAGACCTTATCCGGATAGTCGGTGAGCATAATATAGACGGTGCGGTCTTTTCTGTTCATTCGGCATACTCCCCCCTTGTAATATTTTTTAGTATATGCTAACATTATAAACAACTAAAGTTGTCTAATCAAGAAACTGTTTTGCGAATTGGTAAGATAAACGACTAAATATAAAAAGAGGCGTTTAAATGGTGAATAAAAATGATCTGAGATATATCAAAACGGAGCGGCTGATAGTGCATACATATGTCGATATGCGCCTGCGCGACCCGTCGCCCGTCAAAGTCAGCGACCTGTGCAGAGAGGCGCTGATAAACAAAACGACATTCTATTCCCACTACGACACCATGGAGAGCCTGCATCGGCACATCTGCCGCGAGACCGTCGCCGATATCCTCGGCCGCTGCGACTGCGCCCAGATGGCGTTCAGCGATACATACGCCTTTGTCTCCGAGCTTGTCGGCGCGATATCGCGCGAGGAGCGGCTCATCCGCGCGCTCTACGGCGACGATATAGCGTCACTGCTCAACGACGCGGAGGAGGCTCTTTTCAGGATATATCTGCATGATGACGACGAGCCGGAGCGCAAAGAAAAGATAATCTTCTGCATCGGCGGAACATCAAGACTCTTGCTCATGAATCCGGACGAGCACGGCATCCGCGCGGCGTCAGAGCTCATACGCACCGTCTTTAATCTCAACGAAAACAGAACATAAAAATCTTCAGCGCCGAGGTCACAAATTGTTTACAAACATATTGTTGACAATCGGCGCGCATATATGTATAATGTGTAGCGTGCTACACTTAATATTGTTTAAAACAGCTTTGCGGAAAGGAGATCGCTATGGAGCATATCGGATATTTTTTCAAACGCATAGATAATCGCTTGAAATCGAACGCCGACGCTGGACTCGGCAAACATGGGCTGACCTTTGCGCAGTCGCGTATTTTGAGATTCCTTGCCGAGCGCGGAGGTCAGACAACCCAGAAAGAGATTGAAGATTACGCCCATGTCTCACACCCGACGATTGTCGGCATAGTCACGCGCATGGAGCAGAGCGGATATCTCAGCACCTGCACCGACCCGTCGGACAAGAGAAACAAGGTCGTGCGGCTGACAGATAAGGCGAAAGACATCAATCTCGAGATACGCCGTTCGATTGACAACGGCGAGCGGGCGATGCTTAAATCGTTCAGCGAAGAAGAAATCGAACAGCTCCGCGGATATCTCATAAGGATATGCGATAACCTTGATATTGACAGCAGCCCCGGCTGCAAACCGGAAAGTGGAGCAAAGAAAGAAAAGAGGGAGTGAGAATATGATAAAAACTTTGTTGAAGAGCATGCGCCAATACAAAAAAGTATCATGGGTGACTATCTTTTTCTCCGCGTTTGAAGTCGTGTTCGAGATAGTTATCCCGCTTTGTATGTCGGGTCTTATCGACAACGGCATCGAGGGCGGCGTGATATCCATGGTCTGGAAATACGGTCTTGCGCTGCTATTCCTTGCGGTGTTCCAGATGGTGACGGGAATGCTCGCGGCGTTCCTCGGCTCGCGCGCGTCCGCCGGATTCGGCGCGAATCTGCGCAGCGATATGTATGACAATGTTCAGACCTTCGCATTCTCGAACATCGACAAATTCTCGACCGCGTCGATAGTCACGAGACTGACGACGGATGTCACGAATATTCAGAACGCCTATCAGATGCTTATAAGAATAGCGATACGCGGACCGGTCATGCTCGTGTTCGCCATGATAGTCTCGTTCAGAATCGACAGCCAGATTTCGCTTATCTTTATTGCGGTAATCCCGGTCCTCGCGGCGCTGCTCGTGCTGATAATCATCAAGGTGCACCCCGTGTTCAAGCGCGTTTTCCACACCTACGATGAGCTCAATAACGTCGTCCAGGAGAATGTGCGCGGCATAAGAGTCGTCAAGTCCTTCAATCAGGAGGAGCACGAGATAGGCAAATTCGAGAAGATATCCGAGAAGATATACAAAGACTTCGCAAAGGCGGAGCGCCTTATCGCGCTCAACTCGCCTATCATGCAGGTCTGCATGTATACCTGCATGATACTCATCTCATGGCTCGGCGCGAAGGCGGTCATCGCCAGCGGCAACAACGCAGCACTCGGTCTGACTACCGGCTCGCTCACCGCGCTGTTCACCTATGCCATGCAGATACTCATGAGCCTCATGATGCTCTCCATGGTCTTTGCCATGATGATAATCGCGAGCTCTTCCGCTCAGCGTATAGCTGAAATACTCAACGAAAAGAGCGATATTTCGAACCCCGCGAACCCGGTTCTCGAAGTTGAAGACGGCGAGATAGATTATAAAAATGTCAATTTTGCCTATGCTTCAAAGGCGGACACAAAGGTGCTCGACAATGTCAACGTGCATATAGCCTCCGGCGAGACGGTCGGCATAATCGGCGGCACGGGTTCGTCAAAATCTTCGTTCGTCCAGCTCATTCCGCGCCTTTACGATGTAACGGGCGGCGAAGTGATGCTCGGCGGCGTAGATGTCAGAAGCTACGATCTCGAAACCCTGAGAAACTCGGTCGCGATGGTGCTCCAGAAGAACGAGCTGTTCTCCGGCACGATATCCGAGAACCTGCGCTGGGGCAATGAAAATGCGACCGACGAAGAGATAAAGCATGCCTGCGAGCTCGCCCAGGCGGATGAATTTATAAGCGCGATGCCCGACGGCTACAACACCTATATCGAACAGGGCGGCACGAACGTCTCCG
>DKDF01000079.1:1490-2037 GCA_002451755.1 Ruminococcaceae bacterium UBA6855 | reverse complement strand
CCAAGGTGCTCATTCTCGACGACTCGACAAGCGCCGTCGATACCCACACCGACGCGCTGATTCAAAAGGGACTTTCGCAGTATATGCCCGACACGACGAAGATAATTATTGCCCAGCGCATAAGCTCGGTTCAGAACGCAGACAAAATACTCGTGTTCGACAACGGCAGGATAATCGCGCAGGGCACGCATGACGAGCTGCTGAAATCCTGCGATATCTATCGCGAAGTTTATGAATCCCAGCAGAAGGGAGGAAACGACGATGAGTAAGCCTATGCCCATGCACGGCGGACCCAAGGGTATGCCCGGCGGACCCGGAATGCAGCCCAGAAAGCTCGACAAGAAAACGCTCAAGCGTCTGCTCTCTTATCTCAAGAATTATAAGGGCACGATAGTCCTTGTCACAATTTGCATCCTGCTCAGCGCAGTTGCGGGTGCGGCGTCGTCGATGTTCCTCCAGACGCTTATCGACGACTATATAACCCCGATGGTCGGTCAGTCCTCGCCCGACTTCTCCGGCTTTATACGCGCGCTGATAACTATGGCGG
>DKDF01000079.1:334-1459 GCA_002451755.1 Ruminococcaceae bacterium UBA6855 | reverse complement strand
ATCTCATCGGCACGCTCTCGACGCTTATCTATAACCGCCGCATGGTCACCATAGCTCAGGGAACGCTCAAGACCATACGCGACGAGATGTTCGAGAAGATGCAGCGTCTGCCGATAAGATATTTCGATTCGCATACCCACGGCGACACGATGAGCCTCTATACCAACGATACAGATACCCTGCGCCAGATGCTCGCGCAGTCGATGGGTCAGCTGATTTCTTCGGCGTTCACCGTCGCGGCGGTCTTCTGCTGCATGCTCTATATCAGCGTCGGCCTGACGCTCGTTGTGTGCGTATCGCTGTTCTTCATTATGCAGATAATCAAGAAAGTCGTCGGCAAGAGCGGCGCGTATTTCGTAGCCCAGCAGAGATCCCTTGCAGACCTTGACGGATATATCGAAGAGATGATAAACGGTCAGAAGGTCATAAAAGTCTTCTGCCACGAAGAGCAGTCGAAAGAAGAGATGAAGCAGCGCAACACCGAATGGGAGCGCAACGCCGCGAGCGCAAACGGTCACGCGACTTCGATGATGCCCATGACGAATGCGTTCGGATATTTCCTATATATCCTGCTCGCCGTTATCGGCTCTTATATGGCGATCGCCGGCACGAAGAATCTCGGACTGACGGGCGTCAACACGCTGTCCCTCGGCATGATTGCCTCGTTCCTCGTGCTCTCGCGCAACTTTATAAACCCGATATCCCAGATGTCAAACCAGTTTAACTCGATTGTCAACGCCCTTGCGGGCGCCGAGCGAATCTTCACATTTATGGACGAAGAGCCTGAGCCCGACGACGGATATGTTACCCTCGTAAACGCGAAAGAGGAGAACGGCGAGATAGTCGAAGTCAAGGAACACACCGGAATGTGGGCGTGGAAGCATCCCCACGGCGACGGCACTCTGACTTATACAAAGCTTGAGGGTCAGGTTGTGCTCGACCATGTCGATTTCGGCTACACGCCCGAAAAGGAAGTCCTCCACGATATCACGCTCTACGCAGAACCGGGTCAGAAGGTGGCTTTCGTCGGCGCGACCGGAGCGGGCAAGACTACGATAACAAACTTAATAAACCGCTTCTATGACATAGCGGACGGCAAGATTCGCTATGACGGAATAAACATCA
>DKDF01000079.1:0-302 GCA_002451755.1 Ruminococcaceae bacterium UBA6855 | reverse complement strand
TCAACAAGATAAAGAAAGCCGATTTGCGCCGCAGTCTCGGCGTCGTGCTCCAGGATGTCAACCTGTTCACGGGCACTGTCATGGAAAACATCCGCTACGGCAACCCCGAGGCGACGGACGAACAGTGCATCGCGGCGGCGAAGCTCGCGAATGCTGACGGATTCATCCGCATGCTCCCGGATGGCTACAACACCGTGCTCAAAGGCGACGGCTCCGGACTCTCACAGGGTCAGCGTCAGCTGATATCGATAGCCCGCGCGGCGGTCTCCGACCCGCCCGTCATGATCCTCGACGAGGCGACC
>DKDF01000114.1 GCA_002451755.1 Ruminococcaceae bacterium UBA6855 | reverse complement strand
TGACGATGTTCGTGCCCTTGGCCACGCGGCCGCCCTCGGGGATCTGATAGCCCTTGCGGCGATGGACGCGGCCCATATTCGTGAAGAATAGGATATAGTCGTGTGTCGAGGCCGAGAACACGCCCTCGACGAAGTCCTCGTCCTTGAGCGTCTGACCCGTCACGCCGCGGCCGCCGCGCTTCTGGCTGCGGTAGGTCGCCGCCGGGACGCGCTTGATATAGCCCGCGTGGGAAAGCGTAAAGACGCACTGCTCCTCCTCGATGAGATCCTCGATGTCGATCTCGTCCTCCACGTCCTGAATTTCGGTCAGACGGTCGTCGCCGAATTTGTCGCGGATGACGGTCAGCTCGTCCTTGAGAACGCCCTTGAGCATCGTCTCGTTGGAGAGAAGCTCCCGGTAATATTCGATCCGCTTTTCCAGCTCGTCATACTCGTTCTGGAGCTTCTCGCGCTCCAGGCCCTGGAGCCGCTTGAGCTGCATGTCCAGAACGACCTGCGCCTGAATTTCGGACAGATTGAATTTCGCCATCAGACGCTCCTTCGCGTCGTCATAGCTCTCGCGGATGGTCTTGATGACCTCGTCGATGTTCTCCTCTGCGATCAGCAGTCCTTCCAGAACGTGCTGTCGTTCCAGCGCCTTTTTCAGGTCGTACTGTGTCCGGCGGGTGATGATCTCCTCCTGATAGCGGAGGTATTCGTCGAGAATGTGGCGCAGGGAGAGGATGCGCGGCTGCGTCTGGTTGTTGACCAGCGCCAGCATCGTCACGCCGAAGGTGGTCTGCATCTGCGTCTGCGCGAACAGGCGGTTCAGCACGACCTGCGGATTGGCGTCCTTTTTCAGCTCGATGACGATGCGCATACCGTTGCGGTCGGTCTCGTCGCGGATATCGGAAATGCCCTCCAGACGCTTGTCGCGCACCTGATCGGCCATCGCGGCAATGAGCATCCGCTTGTTGACCTGATAGGGAAGCTCCGTGACGATAATGCGCTCGCGGTTCTGGCCGTATTCCTCAAACTCCGTCCGCGCGCGGACGGTGATCTTGCCGCGGCCGGTCGCATAGGCGGCACGGATGCCGCTGCGGCCCATGATAATGCCCTTCGTCGGGAAATCCGGGCCTTTGATGTATTCCATGAGGTCGGCAAGCTCCGCCTCGGGATTGTCGAGGATGCAGATGCAGGCGTCAATGACCTCGCGCAGGTTGTGCGGCGGGATGTTGGTCGCCATGCCGACGGCAATGCCCGCAGAGCCGTTGACCAGCAGGTTCGGGAAGCGGGACGGGAGCACGCGCGGCTCTTTTCTCGATTCGTCGAAGTTCGGGTCCCAGGCGACCGTATCCTTGTCGATGTCGCGCAGCATCTCGTTGCAGAGCTTCGACATGCGCGCCTCGGTGTAACGATAGGCCGCAGGGGGGTCGCCATCGACGGAGCCGAAGTTGCCGTGCCCGTCGACGAGCATGTAGCGCATGGAAAAATCCTGCGCCAGACGCACCATTGCGTCATAGACGGAGGCGTCGCCGTGAGGATGGTAACGGCCGAGCACCGAACCGACCGTATCCGCGCACTTACGGTACGGCTTGTCCGGATAAAGACCGTTTTCGTACATGGTATAAAGTATGCGTCTGTGGACGGGCTTCAGGCCGTCGCGCACATCGGGCAGAGCGCGCGAGGTGATGACCGTCATGGAGTAATCCAGAAAGGATTTGCGCACTTCTCTATTGATCTCGACATTGATTATTTTTTGTTCGTTATATGCTTCGTCAAAGCTCACAGAGATCTACTCCTTTCCGTTATATGTCCAGATTCTGGACGTATTTTGCATTGGTTTCGATGAACTCGCGGCGCGGCTCGACCTTGTCGCCCATAAGAATGGAGAAGGTCTCGTCCGCGAGCATCGCGTCCTCGATATTGACGCGCAGCATCGTGCGGAAGTCGGGGTCCATTGTCGTCTCCCAGAGCTGCTCGGCATCCATCTCGCCGAGACCCTTGTATCTCTGGATATCGCAGCTGCCCGAGCCGCCGAACTCCGCCATGAACCGGTCGCGCTCCTCGTCGGAGAAAGCATATCTTATCTTCTTGCCCTTGCTGACTTTGAACAGCGGTGGCTGAGCGAGATAGACATGACCCTGCTCGATAAGCGGGCGCATGTAGCGGAAGAAGAAGGTCAGCAGCAGCGTTCTGATATGCGCGCCGTCGACATCGGCATCCGCCATGATAACTATCTTGTTGTAGCGAAGCTTTGTTATGTCAAACTCGTCGCCGATTCCTGTGCCGAGGGCGATGACAATAGGCATGAGCTTCTCGTTGCCGATAACTCTGTCGAGTCTCGCCTTTTCGACGTTTAGCATCTTGCCCCAGAGGGGAAGAATCGCCTGGAAGCGTCTGTCGCGTCCCTCTTTTGCGGAGCCGCCTGCGGAATCTCCCTCGACGATGTAGAGCTCTGTGCGCTCTGCGTCGCGCTCGGTGCAGTCGGCAAGCTTGCCGGGCAGGGAGTTTGAATCGAGCACGGACTTGCGGCGAGCCAGCTCGCGCGCCTTTCTCGCAGCTTCTCTCGCGCGCGAGGCGTCGAGAGCCTTCGAGAATATCGCCTTTGCGACTGCGGGATTCTCTTCAAAATAGGTCATCAGCTTCTCATAGACCGTAGTCGAGACGAGCTGGGTTATGTCGGTGTTGCCGAGCTTGCCCTTTGTCTGTCCCTCGAACTGCGCCTCGGTGAGCTTGACGCTGATAACGGCAGTCAGTCCCTCGCGGACATCGTCACCCGAGAGCTTCTTGTCGCCGTCCTTGAGAATGGAATATTTGCGTCCGTAGTCGTTGAAAACGCGGGTCAGAGCGGTCTTGAAGCCGGTTTCGTGAGTACCGCCGTCAACGGTGTGGACGTTGTTTGCAAACGAGAGCATTGTCTCATTGTAGCTGTCTGTATACTGCATGGCGATCTCCGCGCTTCTGTCGCCGTGCA
Organism: Ruminococcaceae bacterium UBA6855; assembly: GCA_002451755.1. Lineage (GTDB taxonomy): Bacteria > Bacillota > Clostridia > Oscillospirales > Acutalibacteraceae > CAG-177. Next base: position 8,893 of record DKDF01000114.1, on the reverse strand, counting down.
TGGCGGAGAAGTGGATCGGCTTTTCATGCAGGGGAGTCTGACCGCGGCTTGTGGTCAGATAATCGACGAAGCTCGAAAGTCCGCCCTCGTAGCAGTAGGTGCGCTCGATTATATTCTCGCTGTCGCGCCTGTCTGCAAGGGTTATGCACAGTCCCGCGTTGAGGAACGCGGACTCGCGCAGGTGTCTTTCAAGGGTCTCGAAATCATAGACCGTGGTCTCGCGGAAAATCTCGGGATCGGGCTTGAAGCGTATGGTCGTGCCGGTCGCCGACGATGTGCCTATCTCCTTGAGGTCATAGTCGGGATGACCGCCGTTCGAGAAGCGCTGCTGATAGACATGGCCGTTCTGCGCGACCTCGACTTCGAGCCACTCGGACAGAGCGTTGACGACGGACGAACCGACGCCGTGCAGACCGCCGGAGACTTTGTATCCGTTGCCGCCGAACTTACCGCCGGCGTGCAGGACGGTCAGGACGACCGTCACGGTGGAGATGCCCATCTTTTCGTTCATGCCCACGGGGATACCGCGTCCGTTATCCTTGACGCTGATAACATCGCCCGGGAGTATCTCAACATCGATATTCGTGCAGAAGCCCGCGAGAGCTTCGTCTATGGAGTTGTCGACTATCTCATACACAAGGTGGTGCAGACCGCGCGGACCCGTCGAACCGATGTACATACCGGGGCGCTTGCGGACCGCCTCAAGTCCCTCAAGAACCTGAATCTGGCTCGCGTCGTATTCCTCGGTGACCTTGGTGTTCATATCCTTGTCAAGCTCAATGTCTTCGTCGAGCACGAGCTCGTCCTGATTCTCGGCGTTCTCTTCAAGGATCTCGTTGTTCTCATTGTTATCCAAAGCTTTCATCCTCCTTCTCCAAAGCTATAAAAACGAATTACTGATTCGTCAGGGTGGAGAACATGTTCTTTTTCTTCTTCGCTTTCTTGGGCTTGTACTTCGGCGGATTTTCGAGTCTCATTCTCGCGCTCTTGGACTTTGCGAGATACTTGTTGACCTGGACAACGGGAGAGATCATGTCCGCGCTCATGTAGTCGACGCAGTTTGCGAGCAGATCCTGATCGTTGTTGAGCTCGCCGAGGACGGTGACGGCTATGATGCTCTGGATCTCGTTCGTGCCGTCGTCATAAATCTCGTTGAGGAGATTGAAGAGCTTTCTCATCTTCTGCGGGTCGTTCTCTTTTATGACTCTGATAACCACGGGAGCGGCGTGGTTCTTGAAGAAATCCTCAGGCAGGAACTCGCCGTAGGTCTCGATATTCTTTCTGTATTCGTCGCGCAGCTCGGGATAGATAACGCTCAGGCGGTTTGCAAATGTGTTCGCGTCATAGCACGCCTCGCCGCTCTTTGCCGCAGCCTTCGATACGGGGGTGGGGAGCTTCACTTTCTTTTTATCGGCTGTGCCGTTCTTGCCGAAGCTCTCTTCGATAAGCTCGGCATACTCGTCCGAGATAAACTTGATATCCTTGTCGTCGGCGGTCTCAACGTCGAGCAGGGAGTGAGCAATCTTCGCGAAGTCGGTCTCGTTCGCGCCCTCTTTCTGCGCCCAGAGCAGGGCTATCTTGTTGTCGTAGTGCTCGATGCGCAAAGCCTTGTTGTCGCCGGAAAAATCCATAACGGCGCGGCCGCTCGTGACGGCGACGGGAATACCGTCGGAGATATCTGCGGGAGTGGTGATTCTGAAGCCGCACTTCGTGAGGGTCGGCTCGAGGTTCTTGTAGATGTCGTTCATCGCTATACGGATATCGATCATAACTGTTCTCCTTAAAAAATACTCTGCACAGAGTATATATCAGTCCGCCGAAAAAGTCTGCCGTTGCACGGGGTCTCAGGGCTCCCCTGTGTAAGGGGAGCTGTCACGGCGAAGCCGTGGCTGAGGGGTTGTTGTAATGAAAGTTCAAAACAATCCCTCCTGCGCTCCGCGCCGCCTCCCTTTGCACAGGGGAGGCTTTGATTCCCGAGAAACCAAAAACAGGTTTACCGACAAGCTGTTATATACTCTGCACAGAGTATATATTATATATACTAATATAATATATCATAATATCGTCGTGTTTGCAATGCTCTAACGGAAAAATAACGCGCCCGTTTTCAAATAAAACGGGTTGACGAAAGGCGTATAACTGTGGTATTATAAAAAATCAAAAGAACGAGGTTTTTCATAGCCTCAGAGCAAGAAAGAAAAGGACTTTTCCGATGGAAAAAAAGGTGTTTATAAACATTGAGGACAGCCACTCCGGGCATGACGACAGCTACTCGTCGCAGACGAGTACGCAGGGCGTTCTGCGCCTGCTCGAAAACGGCTACGAGCTCTCATACGAAGAGCCTGCCGCCGAGATGGAGGGCTGCGTGACCACCCTGCTTATAGAGGACGGCGGACTCGTCACAATGACGAGAAACGGCGCATATACTACACAGATGGTCATGGAGCGCGGCAGGCGCCACGTCTGCCATTATGCGACCCCCTTCGGCGATATGCTCCTCGGCATATTCGCCAAAAAGGTCGAGTCGTCCGTGACGGAGGAGGGCGGCGAGCTGCTGCTCAACTACACTATCGATGTCAACGCGGATCTTGCCGCGTCGAACGAGCTGAAGATAACGGTCAGCGGACAGTAAAAATGACGGTTTGCCCGCAGAAACTGCGGTTACACGAAAGGATGGATAAATTTTATGTCAGTGCTTGTAAAACAGGTCGAGGATAAGCTCTGCGAGCTTGTCAGGGACGCCGCGAAAAAGGCGATAGCGGCAGGTGAGCTGCCCGAGGCCGAGCTCACGGATTTCAAAGTAGAAATCCCGGCGGACAGAAAAAACGGCGACTATTCAACAAACGCCGCCATGGCTTGGGCGAGAGCTTTCAGACGCGCGCCCGCTATGATAGCCGCGGCTATAACAAAGAACATTGACCTCGAGGGCACCGCATTCTCATCCTGCGAAGCGGCAGGTCCCGGATTCATAAATTTCCGTCTCGCCGACCGCTTCTATTCGGAGATCCTCATGGATATCCGCAAGAAGGGCAGCAACTACGGCCGCTCCGACTTCGGCAAGGGCGAAAAGGTAAATATTGAGTTCGTCTCCGCCAATCCGACGGGTCCGATGCACATGGGCAACGCCCGCGGCGGCGCACTCGGCGACTGCCTCGCGGCGGTCATGGACTTTGCGGGCTACAATGTCAGCCGCGAATTCTATATCAACGACGCCGGCAATCAGATCGATAAATTCGCCCTCTCGCTCGATATCCGCTATCAGCAGATATACAAAGGCGCCGACGCGCCCGAGCTGCCCGAGGACAGCTACCACGGCGAGGACATCGCCGTGCGTGCCAAAGAATTTGCCGATGTCTACGGCGACAAATATATCTCCGAGAGCGAGGAAGTCCGCCGCAAGGCGCTCGTCGATTTCGCGCTGCCGAAGAATATCGACTCGATGCACGAGATACTTTCAAAATACAGAATAGAATACGACACATGGTTCAAGGAGAGCACCCTGCACAACGGCACGGAGCTCCGCGACACAATAGAGCTGCTCAAAGAAAAGGGACTCACCTACGAGCTTGACGGCGCACTGTGGTACAAGAACATCGAGGTTCAGACAAAGCGCCTGCTCGCCCAGGGCAAGACGCAGGAGGAGATCGACAAGCTCGGTCTCAAGGACGATGTTCTCATCCGCCAGAACGGCAACCCGACCTATTTCGCGGCGGATATCGCATATCACCGCAACAAGCTCGCAATCAGAAAGTTTGACAGGGCGATAGATGTCTGGGGCGCAGATCACCACGGTCATGTTGCCAGAATGAAGGGCGCGCTCGACGCGATAGGTCTTGACGGCGACAAGCTCGATATAATCCTCATGCAGCTCGTGCGCCTGACGAGAAACGGCGAAGTCGTGCGTATGTCCAAGCGCACCGGCAAGGCGATAACCCTCGTCGACCTGCTCGAAGAAATACCGATAGACGCGGTGCGTTTCTTCTTCAATCTCCGCGAGCCCGCAACGCAGATGGAATTCGACCTCGATCTCGCCGTTGCCGAGAATTCGCAGAACCCGGTTTACTATTGCCAGTACGCCCACGCGAGAATTTGCAGCATTCTGAGAAAGCTCAAGGAGCAGGGCATCGGAATCCCCGAGTGCACGCCCGAGCAGCTCGACCTGCTCACAGCGCCCGAGGAGCGCGAGATAATCAGGCACTTGGCGTCGCTCACCGACGAAATCGCCCTCTCCGCCAAAAACTACGATCCCGCGCGCATCACGCGCTACTGCATCGACCTCGCGACCCTCTTCCACAAGTTCTACAACGCCTGCCGCGTCAACTGCGACGACAAGGATCTGAGCGCGGCGAGAATCTATCTGTGCCTGTGCGTCAAGGAGGTTCTCAAGAACATCCTGACCCTGCTCAAGATAAGCGTGCCGGAGAGAATGTAAAAAAACAGAATCATAAAACTCATTCCGCAGGGGCTCGGCGTTCCTGCGGAATATTAAAATACGGAGTTTTCCTGCATACAAACGGCACAAGGCTGTAATCGAGCAGAGTGTTTCAGCAAAATAAAAGTTTGCTCATCCGCCGCAGGTGATAATCGGGCTTCCCATAGCCGCGCCGCAGTGTTTGAAAACTTTCTTAAATAGGCGGACGGCCGCAAGGGCTGTCCCTACAAATGCGCGCCAATAAAATTGTACGGGGTTCGCGGGCAAATAATATCCGACTATATCGCGCACTTATTCACTATTCACTTTTACTTATTACTTTGAGCGTTAGCAAACAAACCCTTCAGTCGCTTCGCGACAGCTCCCCTACAGGGGAGCCTAAATAAAATCCACTTTCAAAGTTGGCTGTGATGCGCCTTTCATGCCGCTCGCGCGGCATCGGTGCGTCGGGGTCGCCGCACCCTACAAATCGCGTATTACCGCACACATTTTCGAAGCGAAACAAACCCACAACTACCCCCGGAGGTTATCATGACAAAGCTTCTGATAAAACTCTTTATCAAGGACAGCGAAAAAACCGACGACCCTGCCGTGCGCTCGCGCTACGGCACGCTCAGCGGCATCGTCGGCATACTGTGCAACATCCTGCTGACCGCCGCAAAGTTCATTGTCGGCTCGGCGACTGGCAGTATCGCCATAACCGCTGACGCCGCGAACAACCTCTCGGACGCGGGCTCGTCCGCCGTCACGCTCGTCAGCTTCCGTCTGGCAAATAAGCCCGCCGACGACGAGCACCCGTTCGGTCACGGCAGGATAGAATATGTCTGCGCGCTGATAGTCTCGTTTATTATACTGCTCATGGGCGGCGAGCTGATTCGCTCGTCGGTAGACAAAATTCTTCACCCCGAGCCGCTCCAGTTCAGCATGACTGCACTCATAGTGCTCATCGCTTCGATCGGAGTCAAAATATGGATGGCGGTCTTCAACAGAAACATCGGCAAAAGGATAAACTCGACCGCCGTCGGAGCGGTCGTTATGGACAGCGTCAGCGACACCGCGGCGACGGCTGTATCTATGATAGCCCTTATTCTCTCGAAATTTACCTCTGTGCCGCTCGACGGATACATGGGAATAGTAGTAGCCCTGTTTATCATTGCGACCGGAATAGGCATATTCAAGGACACGATGAACGAACTGCTCGGCGCGCCCGCTTCGCCGGAAACGGTGCAGGAAATCGAGAGCGACATTCTCTCATACGAGGGCGTTATCGGCGTCCACGACCTCATGGTTCACGACTACGGACCGGGCAGAATGTTCGCCTCCGCCCATGTCGAAGTGCCGTCCGACTGCGATATAATGGCGTGCCACGACACCATAGACCGCATCGAGCGCGACATAAAGAAGAAATTCGCCATCAACATTGTCCTGCATATGGATCCGATAGTCGTTGATGACGAGCATATAAACGCCCTGCGCGAAAAGGTCGGCGAGCTGATAAAGGAAGTTGACCCGAGATTCACAATGCACGACTTCAGAATGGTGGAAGGCCCTACGCACACCAACCTCATTTTCGACCTCGTCGTGCCGCACAAATATCCGTTCACGAAAGGGCAGATAAAAGAGCTGATAAGCGACAAAATATCGACCGAGATCGGCGAGAATTACTACGCCGTTATGACCATAGAAAACAGCTTCGTCGAAGACGAGAGAAAGTGAGGGCAACACAATGGGAAACATCGAAAAGACTGAGCTTACCGTGATGTGCATGATCTGCGACGGCACGAAGATACTCGTGCAGGACAGAGTGAATAAGGACTGGCCGGGTGTCAATTTCCCCGGCGGTCATGTTGAGCCGGGCGAGGCGTTCACCGACGCCATGCGCCGCGAGGTAAAAGAGGAGACGGGACTTGATATCTTCCGCCCGACGGTATGCGGAATCAAAGATTTTATCCGCGACGACGGCACGCGGTACATAGTGCTGTTTTTCCGCGCCGACCGCTTCAGCGGCGAGCTCAAAGACTCCGACGAAGGCAGAGTATTCTGGATCGAGCGCGACGAGCTGACGCAGTATAAACTCGCGCCGGACTTCATCGACATGGTTCACGTCATGGAAAACCCGTCGCTGACCGAGTTTTTCTATGAGCGCGACGGCGAAAATTGGAAGAAGAGAATAATATAAGTAGTGTAAACACGGTATTCAAAGCAAAAAATCCTGCCTGCGGTTTTCCGTAGGCGGGATTTTGATTTTGTGGAGAGAAACAATCTTTCCGTTGTTTGCAGATATGCAGACTTCCAAATCAGGCGGTATATAAAATAAACTCTGCGGAAATTCTGTGCCGCTATCGCGGCATCGGTGCGCCGGGTCGCCGCACCATACAAGTTTCACATCAATAAAATCGTGCAAACTTCGCGGGCGGATAACATCAGCTTCGGCAAGGTTGTGATGATTTCCAATATTACGGCGGCCGACCGTCGCCGATACTTATATCCGCAAATCTCTATCCGCCTAACACTCACAGCCCATCAGCAGCCTTTCACCTCCTGCGAGCATTTACATTTTTGAAAAAACATGCTATAATGCGGGCACAAAACTCCGGGGAGAGATAATAAAATGATAAGATTGGCGTCGGTCGGCGATGCAGCGGAGCTTGAGCTCCTCAACGCCGAATTCAACGGCAGGGGCGAGGCCACGGCTGAGAGCATACGCACTTCACTTTTGACGAACAGGCACGAAGTGGTGGTTGTTGCGGACGGAGAAAGCGGCAGGCTCGCAGGCTTTGTCTGCGTTCAGCTGAAGAAATCGTTTTGCTACGAAGATTTTATGCCCGAGATAACGGAGGTCTATGTCCGCCCCGATTATCGCAGGCTGGGCATCGCACGCGAAATGCTGATTTTTGCGCAGGAATACTGCAAGAAAATATACCCGCTCCACGGCTTTGAGCTGCTGACCGGCAGCGATAACACCGCCGCGCAAAAGCTCTATTCCGCCCTCGGCTTCGAATATGACGGCGAAGTGCATATGGCAAAACACGCGGAGTAAATGCAACCCAAAAGCAAATATTGACAACACCCCCTGTCTGCCTGTGCAGATTCCGGGGGAGATTTGTTCGTATATCAGGCTTTTTTGCAATAGACGTCAATCGCCTTTGCCGCGAACGAGGCTGTGCCCTCGCCGCCGGCGGAGTCAATATTTTTCGTGAACTCGCCGCCCGCGCAGTACATCTCGCCGAGCGAACGCAGTATCTCCGGGGTGCAGGTGTAGTAGTTCTCCGTGATATAGCCCCGAAGACGTTTTGCCAGCGACTGCGCCTCTTTTGATGCGGGGTCGCCGACTCTGAGCTTACCGAAATCCTCAAATATGCTCATGAGCCCGCGGGCAAGAGCCTCCTGCGCGTCCTTCGACCTGCCTCTGTTTTTGTCGGCGAACTCTTTATACGCGTCCGTGTCCTGCCATTCTGCTTTGGCGCGCGCGGCGTATTCGTCCATTTTCGCGGTATCAAACGCCGAAAAATCCATGTCGTTTCCTCCGATCTGTTTTAGTCCGCAGGCAAAGGTGATGAGATTGTCGAGGTGTTCCCTTTTTAGCTCAAGCAGTTTTATCTGCTGTTCGAGCGCCCTGTCTCTGTCAAAGTCCGGACTTTGCAGAATGGCTTTTATCTCTTGAAGAGAAAACTCCAGTTCGCGAAACAGCATTATTTCCCGCAATTTTTCCAGCGCGGCGCTGTCATAGAGCCTGTAGCCCGACTCGGTATATCCGGTCGGATGGAGCAAACCGATTTTGTCATAATATTGCAGAGCGCGTATACTCACTCCGCTGAGTTTGCTCACTTCGTTTACTGTCATCATCGCTGTCCCTCCTCCGCGGTAATTATAGCATAAACTATTACGCTGCGTCAGAGTCAACACTTTTTTGAAAAAATTTTTTGGCCGCTGTAATCAGAGCACCGTGCCCTTCTTGTAGAATTTTCTAAATTTAAAATCGTGAATTTACTTTCAAACCACATTGTTCATACAACTCTTCAATGCAAGGTGATTTATATTCTATGTACCCGTCTATATCATTTGGGAACAATGCGGCGGCTTTTTCTTTTATCAAGCTATACCTTTTAACCGCTTCGGCATTACTGCGGAGAAAATCTCTGAATATAATGTGACGACGCAATTTTTCAGAATACTGCGGACACACATACAAACGGTGCGTCAGCAAATGCTCTTTGCCCGAATACTTAAATGCTTCTCTGTCCTTAATACCCAAATCCCCTTCGTGAATGTATCCGATTGATTTCAATCCGTCAATCACCGCAGCAAACACAGAGTAATCCGTAATTACCACATCAATATCTATTCCCATCGAAAGAAGCGAACGGCGAGAATGGTGCAAAGTGCGGCAACTCCAATCATTACACAAAGCGGTAACAGAATGCTTCCCGTGCCGGTGCCTAAAAATGTGTTTTTCATCAT
>DKDF01000057.1 GCA_002451755.1 Ruminococcaceae bacterium UBA6855 | reverse complement strand
CGAGCTTGAAGTTGTAAAGATCGCCGATGCCGCCGTGGGAGGAGGGGGTGTTGACGAGAATACGGCAGGTCTTCATGCGCGCCGCGAACTCGTCGAGCTTCTCATGCTCGGTTATTTCATTGAGATATATCGAAGACGTATGGCCGTAGCCGCCGTCTGCAATAAGCTGTTCAGCCTTGTTGAATGCGTCGTGAATGTCCTCTGCCTTGTACATTGCAAGCACGGGGGAGAGCTTCTCGTGAGCGAACTCCTCTGAGAGGTCAACGCTCTCGACTTCGCCGATAAGTATCTTCGTGCCCTCGGGAACGGTTACTCCCGCAAGCTCTGCGATTCTGAAAGCCGACTGACCGACTATCTTGGCGTTGAGTGCGCCGTTTATAAGAATGGTCTTTCTGACCTTCTCGGTCTCCTCGGGGTCGAGGAAGTAGCATCCGCGAGCCGCAAACTCTGTCTTGACTGCGTCGTAGACATTCTTATGAACTATAACTGACTGCTCGGAAGCGCAGATCATACCGTTGTCGAATGTCTTGGAGTGGATTATCGAGTTGACCGCGAGGACAATATCCGCGGTGTCATCGATTATAGCGGGCGTGTTGCCGGCGCCGACGCCGACTGCGGGCTTGCCGGAGGAATATGCCGCCTTGACCATTCCGGGGCCGCCGGTGGCGAGGATTATATCTGCCTCTTTCATGACGAGGTTCGTCATCTCAAGGCTCGGAGTATCAATCCACTCAATGATGCCCTCGGGTGCGCCTGCCTTGACTGCCGCGTCGAGAACTACCTTTGCGGCCGCCGCGGTTGACTTCTTGGCGCGGGGATGGGGGCTGATAATGATAGCGTTTCTGGTCTTGAGGGCAAGCAGGCACTTGAATATAGCGGTGGAAGTCGGGTTCGTCGTGGGTATGACCGCCGCGATAACGCCGACGGGCTCGGCAATCTTCTTTATGCCGTATGCCTTGTCCTCTTCAATTATACCACAGGTTTTTGTGTTTTTGTAGGCATTGTAAATATATTCTGCCGCGTAGTTGTTCTTGATGACCTTATCTTCAACAACGCCCATGCCTGTCTCTTCAACCGCCATCTTTGCAAGCGGTATTCTCGCCTTGTTCGCGGCGGAAGCGGCGGCGAGGAAGATTTTGTCTACCTGCTCCTGGGTGTAAGTTGAAAACTTTTTCTCTGCCTCTTTGAGCGAAGCGAGAGCTGATTCGAGTGTTTCAACGCTGTCGACGATTTTTCTTTCGTTGTTCATGATTTTTATCCCCCTAAACGGTTTACTGTTTTATCTGTGTTTTCAGGTGTGCGAGCGAGAGAGCCATGTTTTCATATTGGATCGCTACGCCATCGGGTGCGGTGAGTTTGCACGGTGCAAAGCTCATTATGGCTTTTATGCCGCTTTGACAGAGCTTGTCGCATACTTTCTGCGCCGCCGTTGCCGGCACTGCAATGACTCCGATGCTGACATTGTTTTCTTTGCAGAAATCGTGCAGTCCGTCGATCGGCAGTATCGGCTTTCCGCTTGCGTTATTCTGCGAAACATCCGTGTCGAACGCCGCGAGAATGTCAAGCCCGTAGTCGGAAAATCCGCCGTAGTCGAGCAGCGCTCTCCCGAGCTTTCCCGCGCCGACTATCACCGTTTTGCCGTTGCGGCTGTCAATGAGGCTTTCAAGGCTTTCTTTGAGGTCGGTTACGGTGTAACCGACTCTCGGCTTGCCGGAGCCGCATATCGCTCCGAGATCCTTTCGAACCTGAACTTCGCCGAAACCCAATGCCTTTGCTATCGCTGTCGCCGAGACCGTTTCGATATCCTGCGGCAGACTCTCAAGAAATTTGAGATAAACAGGGATGCGTCCCAGAGCAGCTCTGGACACGTCCGTAGTTTTCATGCTGCACCTCCCGAAAAGTAGTAGTCTGACTTCTGACCAATACTATTCTATCGCATAACGGGGTAAAAGGGAATTACGACTTTTGTATATCGATATTATTGATATCGATATACCTTTACCTTTATTCGGCATAGTTTACAGATAGTGGGGGATATTCAGTTTTTTTATGTCACTATTAACCTGAAATGAACTCTTTTTTGACGTTTCCGACGAGATCTTTCCAGACAAATTTTTTGTTTTCGAGCGTCATGTAGCCGTGATGGCTGTCCTCTTTCGGTATCGAGACCGAGCCGGGGTTCATATATGTATAATCTTCATATTCAACGCACTTCGGAATATGCGTGTGACCGTGCAGAAGAATGTCGCCTTTCTTTATCGGCGGAAGATTATTTTCATTGTATATATGTCCGTGTGTCGCGTAAATAATGCTGTCCCCGAGATCTATTATCGCGTAGTCGGCGAGAACCGGGAACTTCAGAACCATCTGATCGACTTCAGCTTCGCAGTTTCCGCGCACGCAGAGAATTTCATCTTTCATCGCATTGAGCATCCCGATGACCTCTTTGGGCGCATAGCCCTCCGGCAGGTCGTTTCGCGGACCGTGATAGAGTATATCGCCGAGCAGAAGCATGCGGTCGGCGTTCTCGGCTTTGTATCTTTCAAGCATCTTGCGGCAGTAGTACGCGCTGCCGTGAATGTCGGATGCTATGAACCATTTCATTTTACAGTTTCTCCTTTATCCGAAAGTCTTTCGCTTCGCTTTGACAAGCTGCTCTATAAACATATTGTCAAGCTCAGTCAGCTCATAATCCTTGCGGTGAACCAACACATCTTTATACTTGCGTGTGTTCTCCGGGCAGACGCGCTGGATGAGCCCGTATCTGTCGAGCAGCTCCTGCGGAATGGGGGAGACCCACATAAAAGTGTCGGGATTGCGCGAGAGCAGTTCAAACTGGCTCGCCCTCTCGAACACAAATATGCGCCTTTGCGAATTGTCCGGCAGCTCTTCTTTTTTGACTTCGGACAGCGGCAGGGACGGCACATACGGATCGGCGTGCGCTATCTCGATGCGGTCGCGAAGATCGTCGAAGGTGATGTTCTCTTTCTCTGCGAGTGTGCTGTCCTTGCCCATGAGCAGAACATATTGAAACTCGGTTATAAGCTCATAGGTGAGCCCCTTTTCATCGAATGTTGATTTGTAATATTTGTCGTAGCTCTCGGCATAGCGGATTATGCAGAGCTTGTATTCATCCTGGAGAATGTTTTTCATCGAGCGCATGGAGTTGGTCTCTTTGTAGAATATCTCAACCGGTGTGTCCTTGTCGAGAAGCTTTGAAAACTCGGCGAATGCGTCGGTCACATAGCTCGCCCTCGGCACGGATATCGAGAATTTCTTCTTCTCGGTCGTCCCGTTGCTGAACACCTCTTCGATAGCGTCGACCTGACGGAGTATCGAGCGGGCATAACGCACGAAAACTTCGCCGTCCGGCGTCAGCACCATTCCCTTCGCGCTTCGGTCGAATATGGTAACTCCGAGGCTCGCTTCGAGCTCCTTTATCGCTCTGCTGAGGTTTGGCTGGCTGACATAGAGCTTCTCGGAAGCTTTGTTTATTGACCCGGTCTCAGCCACTTCAACTGCGTATTTCAGTAGAACAAGATTCATGCTGTGTCCTCCTGTGGATTCCGCCGACGATACGGTCGGTTGAGTGCAACGCTATATATGTAAATATAATACCACATATAAGCCGCAAAATCTACAACATTATAATAGCTCAGCCGCAAGAAATCAATAGCAATATAAAAACACAAAAAAATATCCGCAGAGCTTAGTCTGCGGATAAAACTTTTGAGGTTATACGGTTGCTTCTTCTTTGTTTTCCCTGTGTGAGAACATCGGATTTTCGGGCGAGAATATGTTCACGGCGCGGTGGAGAACCTTGAGATTCACCTGCGTTGCTTCGCCGCCGCATTCTCCGTCAAGCGTCCATATCTCGGGCTTTTCGAATGTGAGCTTCACTTCGGAAGCCTTTATGTATATGAGAGAGTCGCCGTCGAAGTCGCGCTTCATTATTCTGTGGAGCATGTTGAACGCCGCAAGCGGATTAGAGAGCTTGCGCACGAGCAGAAGCTCAAACTGACCGTCGTCAAGCTTGACGTCGTCTTTGTCAAATTTGAAAAGTCCCGCAACAGAAGTCGAATTTGAAAACGAGCCGAAATAGAAATCGTCCTCAAGCACATTTCCGTCATATTCTATCTTAATATGTCTCGGCTTGACATCGGCGAGAGCGGGGATGAGATGAAGGAAAAAGCCGTTTATCATGTATGCGCTGTACCCGAGCAGGTTTTTCATCTTCTGCGGGGTGCTGTACGATATCTTTGTGCCGGGACCGAAGCAGGCGACATATGAAAACTGATGTCCGTTGTAGTCGCCGACATCGTATCCGTTAGTGTGTCCCGAAGCGATAAGCTCGGCGGCTTCGTTGAGCTTTGTCGGTATTCCGAGTGTCACTGCAAGGTCGTTTGTCGAACCCATCGGCAGATAGCCTATCGGAATATTTATTCCCGCGTTCATCAGTCCGTTTATAGTCTCGTTGAGTGTGCCGTCTCCGCCGCAGCAGATAACAAGGTCGTGTCCCTCGGCAAAGTCACGCGCTATATTCACTGCGTCGCCCTGGCAGGTGGTGTATTTGATGGTGAAGTCAAAAACACCGTCCGGAAAGGCGTTGACTATCTCACCGAGATCCGATCTCGTTCTGTTCTTTCCCGCGCAGGGATTGACTATCAGAAGTGCTTTTTTTCGTCCGTTTTCTGCTGCATTATTCATTTTTGTGCGGCCTCCCAAGTGTTCCCATATTATGACCGCGACAATCGTACCACTCGAATTTAAACAAATTGTGAACAAGTACCTCACAACGAAAAATATTCATTAAAAAATTCTGATATATACTCTATAGAAATAAAATCGGTGCTATAATAGTCAAAAAAGTCCGCGGAGGTTTGCGATGATAAGAAATGTGCTCTTTGATCTGGATGATACGCTCTTCGATTTTCATAAGGCGGAGAAAATAGCCCTTACAAAAACACTTGTGCATTTCGGAGTCGAACCGACGGACGAGACGCTGTCTCTCTACAGTAAGATAAACGCAGCCCACTGGAAGCGCCTCGAACTCGGTGAAATCTCGCGCGAAGAAGTCAAAGTCGGACGCTACCGCGAGCTGTTTAAGAGAATAGGCGTCGAGTGTGATCCAATAAAGGCGACTGCATATTATGAAAGTATGCTCGCTATCGGCCACTATTTTATGCCAGGCGCACCGGAACTGCTCGAAGAGCTTTACGGAAAGTATAGACTCTATATAGTCTCAAACGGTACCGCAAAGGTGCAGGAGGGCAGGATAGGAAGCTCCGGAATCGCAAAATATATGGACGGCATATTTATCTCGCAGATCCTCGGCGCCAACAAGCCTGATAAGCAGTTCTTTGATATCTGCTTTGCGGAGATTCCAGATTTCTCGCTCAGCGAGACGGTCATAATCGGAGACAGTCTGAGTTCTGATATAAAAGGCGGCATAAACGCCGGGATAACAACCGTTTGGTTCAATCCCAAAGGAATAGAAAACGACAGCGACATAAAGCCGAATTATATAATAAAAGAGCTTTCTGAAGTTCCCGGCTTGCTCTCTCAGATCAGCGCGAAAATATGAGACACGGCAAAACATAATATAAGCCCTGCGGCGGTCGGCAGAAGTGCGGCGATAACAGCCCATTTCATGCTGCCCGTCTCTTTTTTTATTGTTATCAGCGTCGTTGAACACGGCCAGTGGAAAAGCATGAAGATTATCACACATATGGCTGTTTTTATGTCCCAGCCGTTTGCCGTGAGCAGTGTGTGAAGTGCAGCGCCGTCAGTCTGCGAGATGCCGCTGTCGGCGAGATAGCCCATGAGCATTATCGGCACAACAGTCTCGTTTGCGGGAAATCCGAGAATGAATGCAGTCAGAATGACTCCGTCCATGCCGAATAGATGCGCGAGCGGGTCAAGAAAATCAGAACAATATGAAAAAATACTTGTGCCGCTTATTTTTATGTTCGCACTTATCCATATTATAAGCCCGGCGGGAGCCGCAACAGCCGCGGCGCGTCCGAGCACAAAGAGCGTGCGGTCGAATACGGAGCGCACTATAACTTTGCCTATCTGAGGTCGGCGATATGGCGGCAGTTCGAGTGTGAATGACGACGGCACCCCGCGAAGAATCGTTTTTGAAAGCAGGGAACACGCCGCAAAGGTCGCGAAGACAGACAGAACTATAAGCGCCGTCAGCATAGCGGCTCCGGCTTGCGAGTCAAACGGAGCGGGCAGTGCGCCGACGATAAACAGTGAAATCAGCGATATCAGCGTCGGAAATCGCCCGTTGCACGGCACGAATCCGTTTGTGACCGCTGCCATAAGGCGCTCGCGCGGCGAGTCGATTATACGACATCCCGTAACTCCCGCCGCATTACAGCCGAATCCCATGCACATTGTCAGCGCCTGCTTCCCACACGCGCCGGATTTCTTGAACCTGTGGTCGAGATTGAAAGCTACCCTCGGCAGATATCCCGAATCTTCAAGCAGCGTGAACAGCGGAAAGAATATCGCCATCGGCGGGAGCATGACAGCGACGACCCAGGTGAGCACTCTGTATACTCCGTCAATGAGCGCACTCGTCAGAATATCGGGAGCATTTATTAAATATAGCAATTGCCGCAGTTTTACACCGAGCGCATCAAAAGCCGAAAACAGCAGATTTGACGGATAATTGGCACCGTATACAGTCAGCCACAGTACGGCGGCGAGCAGCAGGAGCATGGCGAATATCCCGGCGCGACCCGTGAATATACGGTCGAGCTTTCTGTCTGCCGCCGAGTGCTTTGCGCTTGTTGCGACGCATTTTTTGAATATATCTTCAGCTCTCATAACGGTGGCTATCGCCGCTTTGTCGCGTATCATTTCCTGCGTCAGCCCGTATCTGTCAATTACTTCGTTTGTGAGCTTTGCCGCATCTTGCGCGGCATCGGGAGCTTCAATTTCTCCCGAGAGTATCCGCATTGCATCGCGCCGCGGGTGGCTTGATTTTTCGCTTAGAGCGGGCGTAAGTATTTTTATTGCTTCTTCGATTCCGCTCTCATAATTCACAGGCTCTATGGGAGCGGGCTTTTCTGATATTACTGAATCAACTGCGTTAATCAGCTCGTCGAGCCCCTTGCCGCTGCGCGCGCTCGTTCCGACTACGGGTACGCCGAGCTCGCGCGACAGGGTGGGAATATCAACCGATATCTTCTTCCTCTTCGCCTCGTCCATGAGATTAATGCAAACTACGGTGCGCGGAGTAATCTCAATTATCTGCAAAACAAGATTCAGATTTCTCTCTATGCATGTCGCGTCGCAAACAGCTATGCAGGCGTCGGCTTTTTCGCTGAGTATAAAATCCCGCGCTACTTCCTCTTCGACCGAGTGCGTGAAGAGCGAGTATGTGCCGGGGAGATCGACCAGAATATGATTCTTTCCGTTTTTTCTGAACGATCCACAGGCGGTGGCGACTGTTTTTCCCGTCCAGTTGCCGGTGTGCTGATTCATGCCGGTCAGGGCGTTGAACACCGTGCTTTTGCCGACGTTCGGATTCCCGGCGAGGGCTATCACTATATCGCCGGGATCAGATTTGAGAGCGGGCGTATTTGCGTCCATGCTGTGCTTTCCTGTTGAAGTGCGCGCCAGTCCCAATTTTACCGCCTCCGCGCCGTCATATTTTGCTGACCGCTATTTTTGCGGCGTCTTCGCTTCTGAGCGCTATGACCGCGCCGCGAATTAAATACGCCGCCGGGTCGCCGGATATCGCTTTGCCGAGACATTCGACGCGCGTTCCGTCAATAAGACCGATATCCTGCATTCTGCGCCGATCGTTCGCGCCGAACCCAAGTTTGTTTACATATGCCTGTTCGCCGACCGATAATGTATTCAAAGAGACAAGACTCATAATTCGATTCACCCTTTAATATAAGTTTACCCGGGGAAAGAAAGTTTCCCGATACCATAATATCGGCATCTGCGAAAAGGGTGAATGGGCATGGACGGCGGCGAAAAATTTTTTACTTTCAACGGCAGCGAATACAGGGGCGAATACGGTCTCACGGCGTCGCAGGAGGATTATCTCGAGATGATTTGCCGCAACTGTCCGCAGTCCGGATCGGTTCGCCTCGGCGTGCTCGCGCGAAAGATAAACGTCAGCGAATCGTCCGCATCTAAAATGGTGCATAAGCTCAGCGAGACGGGGCTCGTGACATTTGAAAAATACGGAACGATATATCTCACCAAGCGAGGAAGGGGAATAGGGGAGTATCTAATTTTTCGTCACGATGTTATAGAGAGCCTGCTGTGCCGAATGAATTCGAGTGAATCCGAGTTGCGCCAGACCGAGCTCATTGAACACTTTCTCGACAGAAGAACCGTAGAAAATATATCCCGCTTTCTCGAGATACACCGATAAGGCTTTATCGATACATTTGCGCTTATATTTTTTGCACTTGAGTGTAATTTTTGTCATATAATGCTAAAATATAAAATAAAACGCATTTTAATGTGCTATCATTCACTCTGTAATAATGCAAATGGAGGGAAAACACTCATGGCAGAAAAAAAGACAGTGTTTCTCACCGGCGCTTCCGGCCATATGGGCTGGGCAGGCTTCAAAGAGCTTTACAGCAAAAAAGACAAGCTCAACATAGTCCTGCTTCTTCGCGACAGTGAGAAAAACAGAAAGAAATTCGCAAATTACCTTAATGATCCCAGCGTTAAGATTGTCTGGGGCGACCTGAAGAAATATGACGATGTTCTCAAGTGCGTTGAGGGTTCCGATTATATTCTCCATGTCGGCGGAATGGTCTCGCCTTCGGCTGACTATTATCCGACAAGAACCATCCAGACCAACACCACTGCTGCTAAGAACATAGTTGATGCCGTTAAGGCTCAGCCCAACAAGGACGAGATCAAAGTCGTTTATATCGGCACCGTTGCCGAGACCGGCGACAGAAACGCTCCTATCCACTGGGCAAGAACCGGCGACCCGATCAAAATCAGCATCTATGACCACTATGCAATAAGCAAGGTTATCGCTGAGAGCATCTTCGCTGAGTCCGGCCTTAAGTATTGGGTATCGCTCCGTCAGTCCGGTATCCTTTATCCCGACATCCTCAAGAACATCGACCCCATCATGTTCCACGTTCCGATCAACGGCGTGCTTGAGTGGGCAACTGTTGAGGATTCCGGCCGCCTTCTTGCAAACATCTGCGAGCCCGACGTTCCCGAGGACTTCTGGAGAAAGTTCTACAACATCGGCAGCGGTAAGGAATACAGACTCACCAACTTCGAGTTCGAGGAGCTGCTTCTCGGAACTCTCGGCATCGGCTCCACAAAGAAGCTCTTTGATGCCAACTGGTTCATCCTCCGCAACTTCCACGGTCAGTGGTATGCTGACTCGGATAAGCTCGAGGAGTACCTGCACTTCAGAGCCAACATCCCCGTGAAGGCATACTTCAAGCAGATGATGACTCAGGTTGCACCTTACTATAAACTCGCTTTCCTTGCAAAGCCCTTCGCAGGTATTCTCAAGAAGACCTTCATGAAGAAGCTTGCAAACACCGAGATTTACGGCACCATGTGGTGGATCTCCAACAATGTTGAAGACAGAATCACCGCTTACTATGGCTCCAAGAAGAACTGGGAAGCTATCGGCAACTGGGATACCTTCAAGATCGAGCGTCCCACCGAGGAAGTTACCCTTCTTGACCACGGCTATGATGAGAGCAAGCCCGAGAGCGAGCTTGACCTCGAGGATATGAAGAAGGCTGCTGCTTTCCGCGGCGGCGAGTGCCTCTCGACCGAGATGACCAAGGGCGACCTGTTCACTCCTCTCAAGTGGAAGTGCGCTCACGGTCATGAGTTTGAGATGACCCCGAACCTTGTTCTTAAGGGCGGTCATTGGTGCCCGAAGGAGCTTCCCTCTGACAGCGAAGGCAAGAAGTTCCACTGGGCATATGACGCTGAAGCAAAGGTCAATCCGTTCTTTGCTCAGGTCTGGTATCCCCTCCACGATAAGGACGAGAACAACGAGTACGACGAGCGTATATTCAAGGGCTTCAGCGGCTTCGAGAATATATAATCGTTTAAAAAATCAAAATTTTTGGGAGCTGCTCAGAAATGGGCGGCTCTTTTTTTATTTGCTTTGGCGCGACTTGGATAAAATAATATAAAAAAGCGGTGTTGACAAATACCCTATGGGGGTATATAATCGGGTTAAAGACAGAAACGGGAGATGACAGAATGGAAAATGAAAATAAATGCTGCGAATGCTGTCGGCATAAGTCGACGCCGCGGAGCGACGATACAGTAAAAGCTCTTCAAAACAGGCTCAGCCGAATAATCGGACAGCTCGGCGGAATAAAAAATATGCTCGACGATAACCGATACTGCGGCGATATTCTTATTCAGCTCGCCGCCGCACAGAATGCGCTGAGAAATGTCGGCTATATTATACTTGAAGAGCATATGGAAACCTGTGTCGCCGAGGGGGTAAAAAAGGGCGACGATGAGGTCATAGCGGAGGCTGTGGAACTCATAAAGAAGCTCAAGTGATCGGAGTGAGATAAATGGAAAAA
This sequence comes from Ruminococcaceae bacterium UBA6855, assembly GCA_002451755.1. GTDB lineage: Bacteria > Bacillota > Clostridia > Oscillospirales > Acutalibacteraceae > CAG-177. The sequence goes on along the minus strand of DKDF01000057.1, from coordinate 2,646 downwards.
TTCGATGTTACCGGCATGACCTGTGCCGCGTGCAGCGCTCATGTTGAGCGCGCGGTGCGCGGGGTCGAGGGCGTGAAAGAGGTGACGGTCAGCCTGCTTACAAATTCCATGACCGTCGATTTCTCTTCGCCCGCCACTGCTTAGAAAATATGTTCAGCCGTGTCTGCGGCGGGCTACGGCGCATCTTCGCAAAATCAGGGCGGCAAAAAAGAAAACAAAAAAGCATCGCTCGAAAGCAACGAGCCGAAAAAGATACTTCACAGGCTTATAGCCTCGGTCGTGCTGCTCCTCCCGCTGATGTATGTCTCGATGGGACACCTGATGTGGGGCTGGCCTGTGCCGCAGATATTTGCTTCTGATCCGCTTGCAATAGGACTTTATCAGCTCCTGCTGACGACGGCCGTTATGGTTATAAATCAGCGGTTTTTTATCAGCGGAACAAAGAGCCTTCTTCACGGCGCGCCGAATATGGACACGCTCGTGTCGCTCGGAAGCGCGGCGGCTTATATATACAGCACAGCGGTGCTATTTGAGATGTGCAACGCGGCGGTGAACGGCAATGTTCAGATGGCGATGCATCATCTCCACGGACTCTATTTTGAGTCGGCGGCAATGATACTGACGCTTATAACTGTCGGCAAATATCTCGAAGCCGTAAGCAAAGGACGCACTACAGATGCAATAAAGAGCCTTATGGATCTTGCTCCGAAAACCGCTTGTGTGATAAGGGACGGCAAGGAGCAGATTATACCCGCGGAGGAAGTCGTAAAGGGGGATACTTTTGTTGTAAGACCAGGCGAGAGCATCCCTGTTGACGGCAGAGTTATAAGCGGCGAGAGTGCGGTTGATGAATCGGCACTTACCGGCGAGAGCATCCCTGTTGACAAAGCGCCGGGCAGTCTCGTCAGCGCGGCTACGCTCAATCAGAACGGATTCCTTACTTGCGAAGCAATGCGTGTCGGCGAGGATACGACGCTCAGCCAGATAATAGACATGGTCGAAAATGCCTCGGCAACAAAAGCCCCGATAGCGAAAATCGCCGACAAAGTGTCGGGCGTGTTTGTTCCGACTGTTATGGCGATAGCTCTTGTTGCGGGTGTTGCGTGGCTTATTTCCGGTCGCCCGTTTAGCTTTGCGCTTGCACGCGCAATAAGCGTTCTTGTCATCAGCTGCCCGTGCGCCCTCGGACTTGCAACCCCGGTCGCGATAATGGTCGGCAGCGGCATGGGCGCAAAGCACGGAGTGTTGTTCAAAACTGCGACCGCGCTTGAACAGACCGGAAAAACCCAGATAGTTGTCCTCGACAAGACCGGAACGCTGACTCAGGGCAAGCCGCAGGTCACCGATATCGTGCCCGCCGACGGATTTAATAATGATTCGCTGCTGAAACTCGCGGCTTCGCTCGAAAGCAAGAGCGAGCATCCGCTCGCCGCGGCGATAACACGCAAGGCAGGGGAGAGCAATATAATCGCTGATGAGGCAGAGGGCTTCTCCGCTCTGCCCGGTCACGGAGTCAGCGCAGAGATAAACGGAAAATCCGCGATAGGCGGCAATGCATCCCTGCTCAAATCAAAAGGAATTTTAGATTCTGCAATGGAAGCCGCCGGCGAGAGACTCGCAGGCGAGGGCAAAACGCCGCTGTATTTTGCTCTTGACGGCAAACTCGCAGGTATAATCGCTGTCGCCGATGTTGTAAAAGACGACAGCAAGCAGGCAATATCCGAGCTTCAAAGCATGGGCGTCAGAACCGTTATGCTCACAGGTGACAACAGGCGCACGGCACTCGCCGTTGCAAAGCAGATAGGCATAGAAAATGTCGTGTCCGATGTGCTCCCGGGTGACAAGGCGGATGTAGTCAAAAAGCTTCAGAAATATGGCACGGTCGCCATGGTCGGCGACGGCATAAACGATGCGCCCGCGCTCACTCAGGCAGATACGGGTATTGCAATAGGCGCTGGAGCCGATGTTGCGCTCGATGCGGCTGATGTTGTGCTGATGAAGTCGAGCGTCCGCGATGTTGCGGCGTCGATACGCCTTTCGCGCCAGGTTCTCAGGAATATTCACGAGAATCTGTTCTGGGCGTTCTTCTATAACTGCATCGGTATTCCGATAGCCGCAGGCGCGCTGATACCCGTGTTCAATATCGCGCTCAATCCCATGTTCGGTGCGGCGGCAATGAGTCTTTCGAGCTTCTGCGTTGTCACCAATGCGCTCAGACTCAATTTCTTCAAGCCCGATCGCCCGTTCAAAGGCAAGTCAAAACCGCCGGTCAAGCTCCCCGAGCTCATGCCGGCAGAAGATAATATAAAAAATACGGAGGAAATAGCTATGAAAAAGACAGTTTATATCGAAGGTATGATGTGCAACCACTGCACTGCGCATGTTCAGAAGGCACTCGAAGCGCTCGACGGAGTGGAGAGCGTTGAAGTCAGCCTTGAGGACAAAAAAGCGGTGCTTACGCTCAAAAATGATGTTGATAACGCCGTTATAATGAACGCTGTCAAGGATGCCGGATACGAGCCGACAAAATGTGAATGATTTTTTAAATAAATCTTGCCATAACACTTGACATATCGAAAGTTATTTGTTAAAATAATTGCCGTCGTCACAGAGCGGCAATTAACTGCGGGTGTAGTTCAATGGTAG